>NZ_DBHD01000151.1:0-25337 GCF_002296025.1 Microbacterium sp. UBA837 | reverse complement strand
AACAGCGCCGCGGGCTCCAGCCCCCGAAGAACCATGCGCGTCGATTCGTCGACGAGGTCGGCCTTGTTGAAGACGACGATCTCCGGCAGGTCACGCGCTCCGACATCGCCGATGACGTCACGAACGGTAGCCAACTGCGCCGCGGGGTCGGGGTGTGAAGCATCCACGACGTGCACGATCACGTCCGATTGGCCGACCTCCTCGAGAGTCGACCGAAAGGCTTCAACCAGCTGGTGCGGCAGATTGCGCACGAAACCGACGGTGTCGGTGAGGGTGTAGACCCGACCATCGGACGCCTCGGTACGGCGCACCGTCGCATCCAGCGTCGCAAACAGGGCGTTTTCGACCAGTACTCCGGCGTTCGTGAGCCGATTGAGAAGGCTCGACTTGCCGGCGTTCGTGTACCCGGCGATCGCAACCGACGGCACCGTGTTGCGCCGACGCTCAGCACGCTTGGCATCCCGCGCCGGTGCGAAGTCACGGATCTGTCGCCGCAGCTGCGCCATCCGAGTACGGATGCGGCGGCGGTCGAGTTCGATCTTGGTCTCACCGGGACCGCGAGAACCCATACCGGCGCCGCCTGCACCGACCTGGCCACCGGCCTGGCGGCTCATCGACTCACCCCAGCCGCGAAGGCGCGGCAGGAGGTACTCAAGCTGTGCGAGTTCGACCTGCGCCTTGCCCTCGCGGCTCTTCGCGTGCTGGCTGAAGATGTCGAGGATGACCGTGGTGCGGTCGATTACCTTGACCTTGACGACATCCTCGAGTGCGCGCCGCTGGCTCGGCGCGAGTTCGGTGTCGGCGATCACAGTGTCGGCGCCAAGCGAGGCGACGATGTCGCGGAGCTCCTCGGCCTTGCCTCGTCCGAGGTAGGTGGCGGGATCCGGGTGAGGGCGGCGCTGGAGGACGCCATCGAGCACGACGGCTCCGGCAGTCTCGGCGAGCGCGGCGAGCTCCCGAAGGGAGTTCTCGGCATTCTCCTGCTCACCCTGGGGGTGGACGCCGACAAGAACGACGTTCTCGAGCCGAAGCTGGCGGTACTCGACCTCGGTGACGTCTTCGAGTTCGGTCGACAGGCCCGGGATGCGTCGGAGCGCCGCGCGTTCTTCGCGATCCCACTGATCGCCGTCGGAGTCCGCTCCTCCAGCCGTCGCGGCATCCTGCAAAGCCTGAGCCGACCCGAACACCCACACGTCGGATCGGCCGCGGGCGCGCTCAAGCACCCGGTCAACAGGGTCGACAGGGTGCTCCGCTGGGGCGTTCTGGGTGTCTGGGATCTCGTCCATCATCATTTCCGTGGGATGCCCGGCATCAGGCATCCGTAAACTCTAGCCTCCCGGAGGCGGCCCGTCCTCCGCTACGCTCGTCGCCATGGAGAGCGATCACTACTTCTCGTCGTCGCCTTCCAGTCCCGAAAACCTCCGGCGCATCCGTGTCTCGATCGCGGGGCATCCGGTGGAGGTCACTACGGCCGGCGGGGTGTTCAGTCCGGATCACATCGACACCGGCACCACCGTCTTGCTCGAGAACACTCCTCCCCCGCCTGCGGGCGGGCATCTGCTGGACCTCGGGTGCGGGTGGGGTCCCATAGCGCTGACCCTCGCGATGGATGCTCCGCACGCCACGGTGTGGGCCGTTGACGTCAACGAACGAGCTCTCGACCTCGTGCGCTCCAACGCGAGCGAACTCGGCCTTGCCAATGTCAACGCCGTGCTGCCGGGCGATGTTCCCGATGATGTCGTCTTTCGGACGATCCGCTCCAACCCCCCGATCCGGGTCGGCAAGGACCAGCTGCACGGGTTACTCGAGGAGTGGATTCCGCGACTGGATGAGCGCTCGGATGCGTGGCTCGTCGTCTCGCGAAACCTCGGTTCGGACTCCCTGCAGCGGTGGATGGCCACGACATTCCACCGCGGCTACTCGGTGCATCGCTCTGCTACCGCCAAGGGCTTTCGGGTGCTACGCGTGCGTCGCCACGGGTCGACGCCGACCGCTGCCATCGACGTCGTCTGACGCCTGGCCGCACGGTCAGGCCAGGGCCATCTCGCCGGAAAAGACCAGGGTCGCAGGCCCCGCGAGGAAGACGTGCGACTCGCCGTCCACTGACGCCACGCGAACCCCGAGTTCACCGCCGGGGACGCCGACCTGCCAAGCATCCGGAGCTGCAGCACCCGCCCAGTGGCGGACCGCAAGCGCAGCCGCAGCGACCCCCGTGCCGCATGAGAGCGTCTCACCGACGCCGCGTTCGAAAACCCGCATGCTCAGGCCCCCGGTGCCGCCCTGCACGAGCGGATCGTTCGGCACGACGAACTCGATGTTCGCGCCTGCGGCGGGAGCCGGGTCCAGCTGCGGGACGCGGGAAAGATCGATGCCGGCGAGTTCTTCGGCCGTGGGGAGCGCTACCACGACGTGGGGGTTACCGACATCCACCCCGACTCCGGGCCGGGCGACATCGAGATGGCGTGCGCGAACCAGCACCTCGGACTCGTCGATCCGGAAGGCACCGAGATCCACTTCGAAGCCGCGCTGGTGTGCCGTCACGGGCTTGATGCCTGCTCGGGTGCCCACGAGCACGGGCCCGGCGTCGGCATCCGCCCAGCCGACCGCCGTGAGGTAGCGCACGAAGACACGGATGCCGTTCCCGCACATCTCCGCAGCAGACCCGTCGGCGTTCCGGTAGTCCATGAACCACTCGACGCCAGCGGCTGTAGCCGCAGCACCCTCGGGGATCGCCGCGGCCCGCACAACCCGCAGCAGTCCGTCGGCGCCGACCCCGAACCGGCGGTCACACAGCGCCGCGACCTGGTCGTCGGAGAGGTCGAGCTCCCCGTCGGCGTCGGGCACGATGACGAAGTCGTTGCCGGTGCCGTGGCCCTTGGTGAACGAGATGGGGGTCGACATGCCTTCAGTCTAGGATCGCGCGGCCCGGCTCCCGGGACGGGGCGACCCGCTCACCGATCCAGCATCCGCGCGGCGTCATCGTCAGGTTCGAGCCAGTGGACGCCGACGTACCGCCGGAACCACGACACCTGACGACGTGCGTATCGGCGCGTGAGGGCCTGGGTCTGAGCGATAGCCTCGTTCTCCGAGAGCTCTCCCGCAAGCTGCGCCAGCGCCTGGGCGTAGCCGATGGCGCGGCGCGCCGTAACGCCACGCTCGATGCCGTCAGCGCGAAGTGTCTCCACTTCGCCGAGGAGTCCGTCTTCCCACATCCGTTCCACACGGGCATCGAGGCGAGCGACGAGGTCCTCTCGGGGCATCCGTCGCCCAATGATTCGCGTTCGCGGATGCCACAGCACCGGCCGATCCGGCAGCGCAGCGCCGTGGCCGGCACTTCCCGATTCGACGACCTCGAGCGCGCGGATCACCCGCCGCTCGTTGGCAGGATCGATTCTCGCGGCGGTGGCGGGGTCGAGGGCGCGAAGGCGCTGGAAGAGGACGCCGACGCCCTGCTCGGCAGCTTCCGCTTCGAGCGCGGCTCGGCGGCCGGCGTCACGAGGAGGGAACTGGAAGTCGTAAATGGCGCTTGAGACGTAGAGCCCTGATCCCCCGACGAGGATCGCTTCCGCTCCCCGAGCCTGGGCCTCGGCGATAGCGGCGCGAGCCGCGGGCTGATAGGTCGCGACGGCGGCCTCTTCGGTGACGGCGAGCACGTCGAGCAAGTGGTGCGGAATCCCCCGCCGTTCGCGCTCCGGCAGCTTGGCCGTTCCGATGTCCATTCCGCGGTACAGCTGCATAGCGTCAGCGTTGATGATCTCTGCATGCCTCCCGCGCCGGCCCAGCTCCTCAGCGAGAGCGAGAGACGTTTCGCTCTTGCCGGTTCCGGTGGCGCCAACAATGACCCACAGCGTCGGCTCTGTTGTCACGTCAACGCTCCCGTCCGCACAGTTCCAACCCCGCGTGTGCTGCTGTTCGGTGCATCCGCGGCGGAAGAATACGCAGCAACTGCACCGAACTGCCGCACTCGCTGCGACGCGCCACCGGCAGGGTTCGCGTCACGCGCTCACACGGAGCGAGGGCACGCCCAGCGAGACCGCACGGCGCTCACCGGGAGCGGACGGGCTCGGCACAGCACACGACTCGGCGAGCGACCGGTCCCAGGCATCGCCAGCGCGCGTACGACGAATCCGAAGACGCCCACCCTCGGGCGCATCGGCAAGCAGATGGAACGGTGCAGCGTGGGTCACCTCGACGGTCGCGACATCGCCGGGCCTGGGCACGTCCGACCCTTCGGGTACCTCGAAATGCACAAGCCGGTTGTCTTGGGCGCGGCCCGTCAACCGCCGGGTCTCGACATCCTTCTTGCCCTCGCCGGTCGAGACGAGCACCTCGAGTTCACGGCCGACCTGAGCCTGGTTCTCTTCGAGGCTGATGCGCTCTTGGAGTTCGATGAGGCGGTTGTAGCGCTCCTGCACTACTGCTTTCGGAACCTGATCGGCCATGGTGGCAGCCGGGGTCCCTTCGCGAATCGAGTACTGGAACGTGAAGGCACCTGCGAACCTGGCGCGCTCGACGACGCGCATCGTGTCTTCGAAGTCCTCGTCGGTCTCACCCGGGAACCCGACGATGATGTCGGTCGAGATCGCGGCGTGCGGGATGCGCTCGCGCACACGATCGAGGATGCCGAGGAACCTGTCGCTGCGGTAGGAGCGGCGCATGGCCCGCAGGATCCGGTCGCTTCCCGACTGCAGCGGCATGTGCAACTGCGGCATAACGGCGGGAGTCTCGGCCATCGCATCGATCACATCATCCGTGAACGCGGCGGGGTGAGGGCTGGTGAACCGAATACGTTCGAGGCCCTCGATCTCGCCCGCGGCGCGCAGCAACTTGCCGAAGGCCTGCCGGTCGCCGAACTCGACACCGTAGGAGTTCACGTTCTGCCCAAGAAGCGTGACTTCGATCGCTCCGTCATCGACGAGCAGTCGGATCTCGTTCAGGATGTCGCCGGGCCGCCGATCTTTCTCTTTGCCGCGAAGGCTCGGAACGATGCAGAAGGTGCAGGTGTTGTTGCAGCCGACCGAGATCGACACCCACCCCGAGGCCGCGCTGTCGCGCTTGGTGGGAAGAGTCGAGGGGAAGACCTCCAGCGACTCGAGGATCTCGAGCTCGGCTTCCTCGTTGTGCCGTGCGCGCTCGAGCAGGGTCGGCAACGACCCCATGTTGTGCGTGCCGAAGACGACGTCGACCCACGGCGCCTTCTCGAGGACGCGCTCCTTGTCCATCTGCGCGAGGCATCCGCCGACAGCGATCTGCATTCCCTCACGCTTGTCTTTGCGGGACTTGAGGTGCCCGAGGGTGCCGTAGAGCTTGCCGGCCGCATTGTCGCGGACCGCGCACGTGTTGATGACGACGATGTCGGCTTCGTCGCCGGCCGCGGCACGCACGTAGCCAGCGCTCTCGAGCGACCCGGAGAGTCGTTCGGAGTCGTGGACGTTCATCTGGCAGCCGAAGGTCCGCACCTCATACGTGCGCGCGGCGCCCGTGGATGACACGGCTGCGGCGGACGGCGCGATGAACGTCGGCGAAGCGGAGGGCATGGTCATAGTGCCTGCCATTCTACGAGCCGCTCCCGGGTACCGGCCGAGCGCGGGCTACCTGGGTACCAGTGGCTACCAGCCACCGATGCCCGGGCAGCCGTTGATCCGAGGGTCGACCTCAGTCGCGCGGCTCAGCCAGCGCAAGCCGCGCCGCCGTCATCGCCACCCCAGGCGGGTAGCCGCGTCGCTGCAACTGACCCACGAGGCGCCGGATGGCGACGTCGACAGCCACCCCGCGGTAGCCGCCAGCCTTCTGGCGTGCGAACTCGAGAGCCCGCTCGGCGTCGTCGTCAGGCAGCGTCGCCAGAGCCGCATCGGCGACGTCACGGGGAATGCGGCGCTTGGCCAGCACCTGGGCGATCGCCCGCCGGCCTTCGCGACGTCTGGTGACGGCGGTATGCACGAGTTGCTCTGCGAGGTCGGCATCACCAAGCCATCGCTTACCCACGAGGTCAGCCACGAGAACCTCTGCGACAGCCTTCTCAACGCCATCAGCGACGAGCTCGTCGGTGGCCTCAGCCTCCGACAGTCCGCGCCGACGCAAACGCTTGATCAGGCGATCGAGCGCAGCACGAGTGACAGCAGACGACGCGCGCGATTCCCCGTAGGGATCGTCGAGGTACCGGTCGTCATCATCTTCACCGATATCGTCGTCATCGACCCACGTCGAGTGCCATGTGCCTGCTGACAGTTCCGCGCACGCTTCGCCGCGATCTTCGCCGAGGAGGCCGTTGTCGCGGGAGACTGAGCCGCGGGAGACTGAGCCGCGAGAGAAAGCCCCGTCACCGAAAAGCGGGATGACGGGGGCGAGCGACCGCTCGCCCCCGGTCTCACGCGTCATGATCAGGCCGGGCGCCGCTTGGCGAGCTCGTCCTCGACATCACCCGCGGGCTTGGCCCCGCCGATACCGAGCTTCTCTTTGATCTTGGTCTCGATGTCGGCAGCGATGTCTTCGTTCTTGATGAGGAAGTTGCGAGCGTTCTCTTTACCCTGACCCAGCTGCTCGCCGTCGTAGGTGTACCAGGCGCCGGACTTCTTCACGATGCTGTGCTCGACACCGAAGTCGATGAGGCTCCCCTCGCGAGAGATCCCCGTGCCGTACAGGATGTCGAACTCGGCCTGCTTGAACGGCGGCGCCATCTTGTTCTTCACGACCTTGACGCGCGTGCGGTTACCGACAGCATCCGTTCCGTCCTTCAGCGTCTCGATCCGGCGGATGTCCAGTCGCACTGACGCATAGAACTTCAACGCCTTACCACCGGCCGTGGTCTCGGGCGATCCGAAGAACACACCGATCTTCTCGCGCAGCTGGTTGATGAAAATCGCCGTCGTCTTGGTCTGGTTCAGGCCACCGGTGAGCTTGCGAAGTGCCTGGGACATCAGGCGAGCCTGCAGGCCGACGTGGGAGTCACCCATCTCGCCCTCGATCTCGGCCTTGGGCACCAGCGCTGCCACCGAGTCGATGACCACCAGGTCGATGGCGCCGGAGCGGATCAGCATGTCAGCGATCTCCAGCGCCTGCTCTCCCGTGTCGGGCTGCGAGACGAGGAGCTGATCGATGTCGACGCCGAGCTTCTGGGCGTAGTCGGGGTCCAACGCGTGCTCAGCATCGATGAATGCGGCGATGCCGCCTGCCTTCTGGACGTTCGCAATCGCGTGGAGCGTGAGAGTCGTCTTTCCCGATGACTCCGGACCGTAGATCTCGATAATGCGGCCGCGTGGCAGGCCGCCGACGCCGAGGGCCACGTCAAGGGCGATGGAGCCCGTGGGGATGATCTCGACCGGAGCACGCTCGTCGCTGCCCAGTCGCATCACCGAGCCCTTTCCGAATTGCCGGTCGATCTGCGCGAGCGCTGAATCGAGCGCCTTCTCGCGGTCAGCGGGTGTGGGCATGGCGTGTGCTCCTTCAGCACTCGGTCCGTCGTCGGTGTGTCCGGCTCCGGAGAATCGGCCGCCTGTAGGCTGTCGCGCCGCTGCTCGAATGAGCATGAGCCCGACAAGGCGTGTGGTGTCGTTCGACGCTGCTCACGGTACGTGGGGGTTCCGACATTGCTGCCGGCCTGTCCGCGTGTCGTGAGGGAACGCCTTCTCGACTCCACTTGTGCAGGAGACTACGCGGTCATCGAACAGATATTCGACGACACGCCGTCGTTTCAGCGGCGAGGTTCGAGCCGACCGACGCCGTACCGCCGCTGGGCGGGCACATCGGTCTCGGCGCACAGGGCGAGCCAGACATCGCGCGGCGGAACACCAGCCGCGATGGCCTCAGTGGCGGTTCGCCCGCCGACGCCGGAAAGAACCAGGTCGGCCAGAAGCGCTGCCGATTGAGGACCGAACTCGTCGGTGACGGCGCGGTCGAATTCGCTGCGACGCATGCAGAGCGCAGCGCTGGTCAGCGCAGCGAGAGCTCGGCGTCCATTGACGCGACAAGCTCGTCGGGAACGACGTCGGGGAATGTCTGCAGGCCCTCGAGCACTGCAAGGCGGTCACCGACTTCACGCATGATCGTCGAGATAGGAACATCCAGCGCTTCAGCGACCGAAGCGAGGATTTCGCTCGATGCTTCCTTCTGACCACGCTCCACCTCGCTCAGGTAGCCCAGCGCGACGCTCGCGCGGCTGGCGACCTGACGGAGGGTGCGACCCTTCTGCTGGCGGAAGTCACGAAGGACTTCGCCGATCTCTTGACGTACCAGTACCATCTCGGGTCCCCTCCTCACTGACTGCTTCTGTTGGTGGCGATTCCGCTGGTGTCGCGGGTGGACAACAGTACAACACCGATGTAGGTCACACTAATGCCGCCTTCTGGGGAATGGGTGGGAATCACCGAAAGTAACGCATCCGAAACATCAGGTGTTCCCGCGAGCGACCTCCGCTCGCTCAGAGCGAAACCCGCAACAGTTCGAGTGCCGCTCGGACCGCCTCCGCGCGGATCGTCGCTCGGTCACCGGCGAGCTGATGCTCGGTGACCGACTCGCGCTCCGGTGTCACCACAGCGACATAAACGCGGCCAACCGGTGCGTCATCTTGCGGGTCAGGCCCGGCAACGCCGGTCGTGGCCACCCCGACCTCGGTGAGAACACCGGCTGGCTTTGTAGCAACCCGGATGCCGCGGGCCATCTGAATCGCAACCTCAGGGTGCACCGCACCCTCGCGGCCCAGGAGCGCGGCCTCCACCCCGAGCAGGCTCGCCTTCAGGTCGGTGGCGTACGCGACGACGCCGCCACGGAAAACGTCCGAAGCGCCAGGGACCGACACGAGAGCCGAAGCGAGCGCGCCGCCGGTCAGCGACTCGGCAACACCCAGCCGCCATCCTCGGGAGCGGAGCGTCGCGAGAACCTCGGACGCACTCGCGGAGGCGTCGCCCGTCATGATTCCGCCGACGGCGCTACCTCACCACGTCGAGTCCGAGCTGCCCGGATCTCCGTGACGACATAGTCGATTCCACTCGCGATCGTGAGAACGACGGCGATGGTCATGGCAACGCCGTTGACCCAGAAGATCCACTCGCCCACGAGGTTCCACAGCGGCAGGAGGGCGAGTGAGAGCGCAACGGCCTGCGCCACTGTCTTGAGCTTTCCCATCCAGGCTGCAGCGAGCACATGATCGCTGACGACGATGAACCGATAGATCGTGATTCCGACCTCGCGGATCAGGACCACGATCGTTATCCACCACGGCAACTCGCCGAGGATCGAGAGACCGATGAACGCGAACCCGGTGAGCACCTTGTCGGCGATCGGATCCAGGAGCTTGCCGAGGTCGGTGACGATCTCGTACTTGCGGGCGAGATACCCGTCGATCCCGTCGGTGGCGATGGCGACGATGAAGATCACCGCCGCCCACCATCGGAGTGCACCGTCCGATCCCCCGTCGGCGAGCAGCATCCACAGGAAGATCGGCGCCATGAGGATGCGCACGATCGTGATCGCGTTGGGAAGCTGCCGCGGAATCGCCATGGGCCGAGCCTACTGCGAGAGGCCCCGCCTACCGCGGGACGAGACCGGTCAGTCGCGCCCTGTCAGCCCCCAGGCATCTTCGCTGCCGTCGTCGCCGTCGACGACCTCGTACCCTGCGAACTGGCTGTCCACGGCATCCGGACCGTACGGGTCCTCGGATGCCGCACCCGGCGAATCTTCACCGCGAAGACGAGCGAGCACGTCGGGCAGCTGCTCCGCTGTCACCAGCACATCGCGCGCCTTCGACCCCTCAGACGGACCGACGATCTCGCGTGATTCGAGGAGGTCCATGAGCCGCCCCGCCTTCGCGAAGCCGACGCGGAGCTTGCGCTGGAGCATCGAGGTCGAACCGAACTGCGTCGAGACGACGAGTTCTGCTGCAGCCAGCAGCAGTTCAAGGTCGTCACCGATGTCGGCATCCACCTCTTTCTTCTCGGCAGCCGCCTGCACGTCCGATCGATACTCGGGGCGGGCCTGCCCCGTCACGTGCGCGACGACTTTCTCGATCTCGGATTCGCTCACCCACGCACCCTGCACGCGCAGGGTCTTCGAGGCCCCCATCGGCAGGAACAGCGCATCGCCCTGGCCGATCAGACGGTCGGCGCCGGGCTGATCCAGGATGACGCGGGAGTCGGTGACGCTGGTCACCGCGAAAGCGAGACGCGAGGGGACGTTGGCCTTGATGAGGCCCGTCACGACGTCGACCGAGGGTCGCTGTGTCGCCAGTACCAGATGGATGCCGCTCGCTCGCGCCAGCTGTGTGATGCGCACGATCGAGTCTTCGACATCGCGTGGGGCGACCATCATGAGGTCGGCGAGCTCGTCAACCACGACCAAGAGGTAGGGGTAGGGCTTGAGGACCCGTTCACTGCCGGGCGGCAGCTTCACCTCGCCAGCGACGACCGCACGGTTGAAATCGTCGATGTGGCGGAACCCGAACGACGCGAGGTCGTCGTAGCGCATGTCCATCTCTTTCACGACCCACTGGAGGGCTTCCGCCGCCTTCTTGGGGTTCGTGATGATGGGGGTGATCAGGTGCGGCACGCCAGCATAGGAAGTCAACTCGACGCGCTTGGGGTCGATCAGCACCATCCGCACCTCGGAGGGCTTGGCGCGCATCAGCAGGCTCGTGATCATCGAGTTCACGAAGCTCGACTTACCCGAGCCGGTCGAACCGGCGACGAGTAGGTGGGGCATCTTCGCGAGGTTCGCCACAACGAAGCCGCCACCGACGTCCTTGCCCACGCCGATCGTCATCGGATGCGTGGACTGAGTGGCAGCCGCCGAGCGCAGGACGTCACCGAGCGTGACGATCTCTCGATCGGTGTTGGGGATCTCGACACCGATCGCGCTCTTGCCGGGGATCGGCGCGAGGATGCGCACCTCGTTGGAGGCGACGGCGTAAGCGATGTTGTTCGTGAGCGCCGTGATGCGCTCGACCTTCACACCGGGGCCGAGCTCGATCTCGTACTGCGTGACTGTCGGCCCGCGCGAGAACCCGGTCACCCGTGCGTTGATCGAGAATTCCTCGAAGACGCTTGTGATCGCCCGGACGACCGCGTCGTTGGCCTCCGAGCGCGACTTCGCGGGAGTCCCCGCCGAGAGGTTGTTGACCGACGGGAGTCGGTAGGGCGCGGTCGGAGCAGACCGGGGGGCATCGCTGCCAATGCCGATCACGCCGGGGAGGGCGGCATCCTCGTCGTCGGCATCGTCGTCCTGGAGCCCCGTGTGCGATCCGCTGACCGCCTTCTTCGCGCCGTCGAGGACGGCGGGATCGATGACCTCGGTGAGGGCATCCGGTGCCGGCGCATCCGATGCAACTGCCGCGAAGGCCTGATCGAAGCCTCCCTCGGGAGGGCCCGGCGGCAGGAGTTCGGTGAGGAAGTCCTCGGTCGACTGACCGCCGTCGGCATCCTGCTCGCGTCCCGAGCTGTTACGGCGCCACCAGGGCAAGGACGTGCGTTCGCCAGACTCTGTCTCGTCAGTGTCGGCCGACTCGGCGGGTCGCGTCGCGCGCTCCGCGCCGAACATCCAGGCATAGAGGTCGCCCAGGCGCCTGCCGATGCGGTTGGGCGGCGTCTTGGTGAGGATCAGGATGCTGAGGATGCCGAGCAGGGCCAGCACGATGCCGGCGCCGATCAAGGTCAATCCCAGCGCGAGCGGCTCGCCCAGCATCCAGCCGAAGACGCCGCCTGCCGCACTCAGTGCCGGGAGGCCGTCGCGCGGCTGCGGGCGGCCGCCGTAGACATGGGCGAAAGCCGCGATGACCAGGATGATGAGACCGAAGCCGATCCCGATCCTGCCGTTGTCGTGGACGGATGCCGGATGACGAAACAGCCAGCCCGCGAGGATCACCAGCAGCACCGGCAGCACGAACGCGACGCGTCCGACAAGCGCGCCGACCGAGTAGGCCGAGATCGTCTCGCCGACCTCCGACCCGATGAAGAACCACTCCACTACTGCGCCGGCGATCGCGAGCAGCACCAAGAAGAAGGGGAATCCGTCGCGCCGCTGGTCTTTCTCGAGGGTCTCGGGACCGAACGCGCGGAACACGCCGCCGGTCGCGTGAGCCAGGCCCAGCCACATCCGCACGATCAGTGCGGGGCGCTCTTCGTCGCCGACGTACCGCTTGGGCGCCGGCGCTGACGCGCGCGAACGCGAGCCCTTCGCGGGCGCACGACCAGAGGTCGAGGTCTTGGTGCTACTCCTCGGCATGACCTCCACGGTAGGTGCGACCACCGACAAATCCGCGGAACGACGCGGCCTGTCGGCATCCGACCGATGCGTCCGCCGCGAAACTGCAGTGTGCCCGCGAGCCAGCGCGCGCCTCACGCGCCCTCGCGGGCACGATGCAGTCTCGACGATCCGTCAGCGCAGGCGCTTGACCATGGTGTCGCGACCGAAACCGCTCTGGACTACCGCGAAGCCCTCGGTGCGGTAGAAGACCGCGGCGAAGTTGCCCCGCTCGACGCTCAGGCTCAGACGCGCGAACCCGGCGGCGCGAGCGTTGTCGGACAGGGCGCGCAGAAGCGCGCGGCCGACCCCGTGTGCCCGCCAGATGGGCCGCACCCCGATGATCAGCTCGGGAACACCAGTGCCGACGTAGCCGAATCCGGGGTCGGATCGCGGGAACATCCGATACCACGCCGCCCCGATGGGCTCCCCCTGCGGATCCGACGCGACGAACCCGGCGTCCCCGGGACGCATCCAGCCCGAGACATACCTGCCGTGCTCGGGGGCATTCAGCACCTCGTATCGCGGACGAGAGCGTCCCGGCGACCAGTTGGCTGCCTCGACGACCATGTCACCCAGGAACGCGCCATCGGCAGCCGTCGCGGGGCGGATGCTGAAGGTGGCGGGCATGCCGTGATTGTAGCGAGCGCGACAGGTCGCGCATCCGCCGACCAGCGGCGCTGGAAGCTCAGGCCTCGATGACCAGCGGCACGATCATCGGCCGGCGCCGCAGGGACTGATTCACCCAGCGGCCGATCGTGCGACGCACGACCTGCGAGAGCGCGTGATTGTCGCGCACACCGGACTGCGCTGCCTCCGCGAGTGCCGCAGCGATCTTGGGCTTCACGCTCTCGAACACTGCAGCGTCCTCCGCGAAACCTCGGGCGTGGACCTCGGGACCGGAGATGATGCGGCCGGTTGCGGCATCCACGACGACGATCACCGAAATGAAGCCCTCTTCGCCAAGGATGCGACGGTCCTTGAGGTCGGCATCCGTGATCTCACCGACGCTCGACCCGTCGACGTAGACGAACCCGAGATCGAGCTGACCGACGTTGCGCGCGACACCGTCGCGGAGATCGATGACAGACCCGTTCTCGGCGACGATCGTATTCTCGGCGGGAACGCCGGTCTGCTGCGCCAGCTGGGCGTTGGCCATCAGGTGCCGGTACTCGCCGTGGACGGGGAGCACGTTTCGGGGCTTGAGGATGTTGTAGCAGTAGAGCAGCTCGCCGGCGGCAGCGTGGCCCGACACGTGGACCTTGGCGTTGGCCTTGTGCACGACATTGGCACCGAGCTTGGTGAGCCCGTCAATGACGCGGTAGACGGCGTTCTCGTTGCCGGGGATCAGGCTCGAGGCGAGGATGACGGTGTCGCCCGGACCCGGCTCGATCTCGTGGTCGAGGTTGGCCATGCGCGAGAGCACCGCCATCGGCTCGCCCTGCGATCCGGTCGACATGTAGACGATCTGATCGTCCGGAAGGTTGCGGGCCTTCTTGTAGTCGATGAGAAGGCCGTCCGGCACGTTCAGATAGCCGAGGTCTTCGGCGATCGTCATATTGCGCACCATGCTGCGGCCGAGCAGCGCCAAGCGGCGTCCGTGGGCGGCAGCGGCATCCATCACCTGCTGAACGCGATGGACGTGGCTGGAGAAACTCGCGACGATGACCCGGCGCGGCGCTTTGCCGATGACCTGGTCGAGGACCGGGCCGATCTCCTTCTCGAGGGGTGTGAATCCGGGGACGTCGGCGTTGGTGGAGTCGACGAGGAAGAGGTCGACACCGGCTTCGCCCAGGCGCGAGAACGCTCGAAGGTCGGTCAGGCGCCCATCCAGCGGGAGCTGGTCCATCTTGAAGTCGCCGGTGGCCAGCACCGTGCCGGCGTGGGTGCGGATGGCTACCGCGAGCGCGTCGGGAATCGAGTGGTTGACCGCGACGAACTCGAGCTCGAATGGGCCGAGCCGTTCGACCTGGCCCTCCTTCACCGTGAGGGTGTAGGGGCGCAGCCGGTGTTCCTTGAGCTTTGCTTCGGTGAGCGCGAGGGTCAGGCCCGAGCCGATCAAGGGAAGGTCGCCCTTGAGTTTGAGCAGGTACGGAACCGCGCCGATGTGGTCTTCGTGACCGTGCGTGAGCACGACCCCGACGATGTCGTCCAGGCGCTCCTTGAGGGGCTCGAAGTCGGGAAGGATGAGGTCCACTCCTGGCTGATGCTCCTCAGGGAAGAGCACCCCGCAGTCCACGACCAGGATCTTGCCGTCGAGCTCGAAGATCGTCATGTTGCGGCCGACCTCGCCGAGGCCCCCGAGCGGGATGACGCGCAGCGTCCCCGATTCGAGCGGGGGTGGGGCGAGAACAGCGTTGGACATGCGACTCCTATCGGCGCTGGGGATCAGCGCGTGGTGCCCGAGACCTTGGGCAGGGCACCGCCGGCGGCAGCGTTGCGGTCGGGGCGGAAGTTCGAGAAATCGGCACCGGGAACGCCCGACACGAGGGCCAGTTCATCCTCGATCTTGGCGGCTTCCCACTCCTCCGGGCCCACGAGCGGCAGCCGCACGCGAGGGCTGGTGATCCGGCCGAGCCCGTGGAGGATGTACTTGGCCGAAACGGTGCCGGGAACGTGCGTCATGACGGCGCGCACGAGCGGTTCGAGCTTGCGGTGGGCGGCAGTGGCAGCGGTGAGGTCTCCCGCGTTCACGGCGTTGACGATCTCCCGGTAGGGCTGCGCGGCGATGTTGGCCGTGACGCCGATCAGACCGGATGCTCCAATCGACAGATGCGGCAGCACGTTGGCGTCATCGCCGGAGAAGTACAGCAGGTCGGTCTGGTTGAGCACGCGGCTCACCTCGCTGAAATCGCCCTTGGCGTCTTTGATCGCGAGGATGTTCGGGTGCTTGGCCAGCCGCAGGATGGTCTCGTACCGGATGGGCACGCCCGTGCGGCCCGGGATGTCGTAGAGGATGACGGGCAGATCCGTGGCGTCGGCGACGAGGCGGAAGTGGGTCAGGATGCCGGCCTGGGTGGGCTTGTTGTAGTAGGGCGTGACGATCATGATGCCGTCGGCACCGACCTTCTCGCTGGCCTTGTACAGCTCGATCGCGTGGGCTGTCTCGTTGGAGCCACCGCCGGTGATGATCTTCGCCCGTCCGGCTGCGACGTCTTTGCCGACCTCGACGAGGCGGATCTTCTCGGCATCGGTCAGGGTCGAGGTCTCCCCCGTCGTTCCGGTCACCACGATGCCGTCGGCCCCGGCGCCGATCACATCGTCGATGTGCTTCTCGACGGCCGGCCAGTCGACTTCGCCGTCGGCGGTCATGGGAGTGACCAGCGCGACGAGCACCTGCCCGAACGGGTTTGTCGAGTGCGTCATGGGTTCAGGCTATCGGTTCGGCCTCCGGGGTCACCGCGACCGGCACCTGCGGGACTCTAGCCTGGTGGCATGTCGTGGCGCACGGAATCCTCGAGATCGGTCTATGAGAACCGCTGGATCGCGGTTCGGGAGGACGGCGTCAGCGGTCCTGCCGGCGCGGGGATCTACGGCGTCGTCCGGATGCAGCATCCCGCTGTGTTCGTCGTAGCCGTCGATACGCACGACCGGGTGTGCCTGGTCGCCCTGGAGCGCTACCCCACCGGCACGAGATCGATCGAGGTTCCCGCCGGGGGCACCGATGGGGAGTCCCCCCGCGAGGCTGCCGAGCGAGAACTCCGCGAGGAAACCGGCCTGCGGGCTGGCGAGCTCACCGAGATCGGCTTCATGTATGCCCTCAACGGCATCGCCGACGCCCCCGAGCACGTGTTTCTGGCGACCGGCCTGGAGCCCGTTCCCGGTGCCCATGCGACAGACCGCCACGAGGAGGGCATCGACGAGGTGTCGTGGGTTCCGTTTCCTGAGGTGCTCGGGATGATTCGCGACCGCCGGATCACCGACGGCGAGACAATCGCGGCGCTGATGTTCGCCGCCATCCACCTCGGGCGCGTGAGCTGACGGGACTCACCGACCGCGGCTGCCCGCGGCTGCAGCGACGGATGCCGGCAGCAGGCGCGCGACGGCGGTGATCAGCTTCCACTTCAGGGACGGGATCGAGACTGCCCGGCCGCGCGCTGCATCGCGCAGGGATTGCTCGACGACGACCTCAGCGTCGAGCCACAGCCAGTCGGCCACGCCCTCGCGGCCTGGCGCCAGCCCCATCCGTTCGTGGAAGTTCGTGTGGGTGAAGCCAGGGCAGACCGCGGTCACCGTCACCCCCGAGGGCGAGTAGGCGGCATTGGCCCAGCGCGAGAACTCGACGACCCACCGCTTGACAGCGCCGTAGGTCGATCGCGGCGTGTACGCGGCAACCGACGCGACGTTGATGACGCGTCCGTGACCGCGGCTGAGCATGGGGCCGAGGGCTGCGTGCATGAGCCGCATCGGTGCCTCGACATGCAGCGCGAGGTGACGGGCTTCGTCCTCGATGTCGTTACGTTCGAACGCGAGGGGAAGGCCGAAGCCGGCGTTGTTGACCAGAACCTCGATGGGGCGCTCGGGATCTGTCAGCCGGGCCTCGACCTTCGCCCGCTGGCGCGGTTTCGTCAGGTCGGCGACGAGGACCTCGGCCTGAACGCGGCAGCGATCGCGGATCTCTGTGGCGACGGCATCCAAGGCTGCCCCGTCCCGACCCACGAGCACGACATCCGCTCCCCGCGCTGCGAGGCGGCGGGCGTACTGCGCGCCGAGGCCCGAGCTTGCCCCGGTGACCAGAACGGTCTTCGGCATTGCGCTCAGCCGATCTCGGAGCAGGTCATCGGCGTCACGGAGCCACGCGGCCGTTCGCCGCGAACGCCGAGTGTGTCATCGGCATGAGGGTCGCCCACAGGTCTTCCATCTTCTCGGCGCACATCTCGATCTCCCGCTGCGGGAACGACGGGAAGTGGGAACCTTCGACCTTCGTCCGCAGCGACAGGAAGTTCATGAGCGACCGGGCGTTCATCGTGACGTACATCGACGAGTAGGTGTTCAGCGGCAGCACGATGCGCGCAACCTCGCGGGCAACGCCGGCATCCAGCATCCGTTGATACGCCGCGAACGCGTGCGCGGATGCCTCCCGCGTCGCCTCATCGACGATCTCGGTCTGCTCGGGGGTGCCGTCGATGAAGTCGTATGCACCGGGCTTTCCGACCTGAACGAGCTTTCGCTCGGGAGCCGGCACGTAGAACACCGGCCGCAGTTCGCGGTAGCGACCGGATTCCTCGTTGTAGGAGGCGATCCGGTGCCGCATGAACTCGCGGAAGACGAAGATCGGCGCCTGCACATAGAAGGTCATCGAGTTGTGCTCGAACGGGGAACCGTGCCGGTCACGCATCAGATAGTTGATGAGCCCCCGATCCCGGTCGGATGCCTCCACCCCGGCTGCTGCGTCGCCGAGGGTCTGTTCGCCGAGCGTCGACACGCGCGCCGCGAAGAGAACGTCGGAATCTGCTGCACTGGCTCGGACAAGCTCGACTGTCACGTCGCTGCGAAACTCGATGTCGGTCACGGCTCACACCCTACTCGCGCAAGCCCGCGTGGCACGCTGCGCGCCGGGCGCGTCCTGCCTCTTGCGATCTGGGTGCTCCAGCACAGTGTCACAGTCCGTCACGCGCGCCCCTCCCGCCTTCCGGTCGCTTAGTGTGGGATGCCGTGGAACCCCTCTCTGCTCTTCTCGGCATCGCCGCTCTGGTCGCGGTCACCGCCGTGATCGGCATCCTGCTGCGCAGCCGACAGGGGCGCCTGCGGCGTGATGTCAACCATGAGATCGTCGAGCCGTCCCGTCTCGGTGCCGACCGGCTCGGGGACGCTGCAACCCTGCTGCAGTTCAGCACGGAGATGTGCAGCCGATGCCCCGGCGTTCACCGGACGCTCGGCGAAATCGCCGCCTCGCGTCCCGGGGTTCTTCACCTGGATGTCGACCTCACTCATCGCCCCGATATCGCGCGCCACTTCAACGTGCTGCAGACCCCGACAACCCTCGTGCTCGACCGTGACGGCGCAGTCCAGACCCGGTTCGGCGGCGTGCCGAACCGCCACGTGCTCGAGCTCGAGCTTCAGCGACTGACGACGGAGAGCGCCCATGCCTGACAAAGCCCGCGGTATCGACCCTCGGGGTCCGCGGTTCGCCGCCGCGATCACATCCGTCCTGCTGCTCGTCGACGTGTTCCTCGGGCTGACCGGCGCCACCGTCGCAGCCTTCGTGCTGCTGGTCGCGATCGCCCTGCTATTCCTGTGGGGGGTCGTGTCGCCGCGCACGGCTCCGTGGGGCGCTCTTTATCGCGGCCTCATCCAGCCCCGCCTGGCGCCGCCCAGCGAGCTTGAAGACCCGCGCCCGCCGCGCTTCGCGCAGGGGGTCGGTCTGTTCGTCGCCGCTATCGGCATCCTGCTGTTCGTCGTCGGCGTGCCGTGGGGAGTCCCGGCAGCTGCCGCTGCAGCATTCGTCGCGGCGTTCCTCAACGCCGTGTTCGGGCTGTGCCTGGGATGCCAGCTGTACCTCGTGCTGCAGCGCGCCGGGGTACTCGGTCGACGCAACCCCAGCGCCGCCTAAGCCGGATATCCGGCCGGCGGCGCGGGTTTGGTCAGGAGCCTGCCCTCCCCCGCGAAACGCCGTTAGGCTGACCGCGGAAGCGCCCACTCCGGGTGCATGACGACCAGGGAGGTCCCCATGTCCGTGACGAGCGAAGCCACCACCGTCTGGAACGGCAGCCTGACCGATGGATCGGGAACAGTGACGTTCGACAGTTCGCACCTCGGCACTTTCGATGTCAACTGGAAGGCCCGCAGCGAAGGGTCCTCGACAGTCACCACACCCGAAGAACTCATTGCGGCAGCCCACGCGTCCTGCTTCAGCATGGCGTTCTCGCACGAGCTCACCCAGAACGGCACGCCCCCCGAGTCAGTGCGCTGCTCGGCAGCTGTCACTTTCATTCCCGGCACCGGCATCACCGGAAGCCACCTCAACGTGCACGCGTCGGTCCCGGGCCTTTCCCAGGAAGACTTCGATCGCATCGCGAACGCCGCGAAGTCCGGATGCCCGGTCTCGGCAGCTCTGGCGGGAATTGAAATCACCCTCGAGGCGACGCTTGCCTGAGTCGGCTCCGCGACACGTCGTCATCGGTGGAGCGTCCGGCCTCATCGGCCGGACGCTCGCCGCGAGTCTGCGGGCCGACGGCGTCCGCGTGACGACCCTCGTCCGCACGCGCGACGCGGGTGCTGACGAGGTGCCGTGGCTCGTCGACTCCGACGTGCTCGACCCGGCAGTGCTGGACGGCGCTGACGCGGTCATCGGGTTGAACGGAGCGAGCATCGGCCGATTCCCCTGGACGTCGTCGTACAAGCACACGCTGCTGTGGTCGCGCGTCACGCCGACCCGCGCCGTGGCACGCGCCGTACGGGAGTTGGGCGAGAGCGCACCGCACTTCGTGTCGGCATCCGCCGTCGGCTACTACGGCACGCATCCCGGTGGCCCGATCGCCGAGGACGCCCCCCGCGGCGACGGATTCCTCGCTGATCTGTGCGGCGAGTGGGAAAGCGCCGCGTACGGCGCCGGCGACAATGCGCGCGTCACGACGCTGCGAACAGCGCCGATCATTCACCGTGATGGTGTGCTCAAACCCCTGATCCTGCTCACGAAGCTCGGGCTCAGCGGGCCGCTGGGGCGAGGCACGCAAGTGTGGCCGTGGATCTCGCTGGATGACGAGGTCCGAGCGATCCGGCACGTCATCGACACCGGCACGACGGGGCCCGTGAACCTGTGCGGCCCGACCCGAGCCACCGCGAACGACATCGGCTTCGCCCTGGCGCGAGAGCTGAACCGACCGTACCTGCTGCGCGCCCCGGAGTGGGGCCTGAAGCTTGTACTGGGGTCAGACCCGACCGAGTCGCTCTTGACCACGGACGCCTACGTGATCCCCGAGGTGCTCGCCGCCTCCGGCTTCTCGTGGACGCACGAGAGCGCGGAGGACGCCGTTCGGGCGGCGGTCGGCCAGAGCTGACGGTTATCGGTCAGCTCTGCTGACCCCGCCCGCGCTCGAGCCGGATTGCGGTTCGCACTGCGGCCCGTGCGCGACGTCGGTCGCCAGCCGCGTCATAGACGATCCCGAGCCGATACCAGGCCCGCCAGTCGTCGGGTGCGCTTTCGACATCCGCTTTGAAACGGGGGAAAAGCGCATCCCCGTCCTCGCGCACGACGCGCCCGCTCGGGCGCACCGCGACGAGATCATCAGGCAGCTCACCCTCGGCCTCGAGGCGCCGACCGAGTTGCTCGGCCCGCACACCGAACCACAGCTCCCGCGCAAGCGCCCAGATCGCGATGACCGGCAGCACCACCAGCACCGCTCCCATCGCCACCCCGACCGGGTCCCCGCTGACCAGCAGCAGCCACGCCCGCTGGGCTACCAGGGCGATGTACAGCAGCAGGAGCGCAGCCATCACCGCGACGGCGATGCGCGAACTCATGCGCCGGTGGCGCGGGCTACCTGCCCCGGCACGCCGCCCTCATCCACGGGCGGCTGGTCGACGAACGCCGGTAGGCGAACCCCGATGTCGAGGAAAGCGTCAAGCCCGATCAGGACTCGGCCGGGTTCGACTCCGGCGACGCGCCGCGAGACTGCTCCGAGCACGAGGCGGATGCCTGGCGCGTAGGCGGCTGCAGGGTCGATGGTGTCGTGGGTGAGGGTGAGCGTCTCCCCCGGTCCCGAAAGCAGGACGCTCTGGCTCGCGACCACTCCGGGCCTCCGGAGGGAATGGATGGGAACGCTCGCAACCTGCTGCCCTCGCGCCCGCTGGTCGACATGGGGGGCGGCGACGGGACCGGCATCCGCACGGGCCGCAGCGATCAGTTCGGCGGTGCGCACCGCCGTACCCGACGGCGAGTCGATCTTGGTCTCACGGTGGGCTTCGATGATCTCGATCGACGAGAAGAAGGGGGCCGCAGCAGCAGACAGCGCCGAGCCGATCACTGATCCGAGCGAGAAATTCGGGATGAACACCGCCCGGATCCCGGCCTGTTCGATTTCGGGCCGCACCCGCGCGATGCGTTCGGCCGACCACCCCGAAGTCCCGACGATGATGTCGACGCCCCGCTCGGCTGCGGCCTTGACGATGTCGATCGACACCGCGGGAGTTGTCGCATCCACGACGAGGTCGGCGCCATCGAGCGCTGACATCGCTGAGCGCGAATCGAGCTCGGAGTGGACCTCGAATCCGGGCTCAGCAGCAACGACGTCGCGGATGATTCCGCCGAGCTTTCCCGTGGCACCGACGATGGCGACGCGTGTGGTCATGGGCTCCAGCCTATCCGCGGCAGCCGGCAGTCTCGGCGTAGCTCAGAACGCGTAGGCCTCGGGAAGCCCCGTGCGGTCTTCGACCGGCAGGTGCGCGAGGTCGTTGTGCGACAGCAGGGTCCACGGCCTTCCCTGCTTTTGCGCGAGCACCGTCAGACCGCAATTGGCCTGATTCAGCGTCATCCACTTCCACTCGGGAGCCTGCAGGACCTCGCGGACGAACCACCCGATGACGAAGTTATGCGTCACGAGCAGTTCATGGACTTCGCCGGATTTACGCACCAGGAACGCATTGACGGCGTCGGCCATCTGCGCACGGCCGGCCTCGATCTCTTCCTCGGTGACAGCTCCGAAGAACGGCTCGAACACGGCGGGGGTCTCCTCGACCATGCCGGTGGGAACGCAGTCGAACAGCAGAGCGGAGGGCGTCGGGGTCAGCGCCGGCATCCGCTCCGCGATCGCCCGCGCCGTCTCGGCGGCACGGTCGAGCGGGGAATGCCACAGCGCGTTGAAGGGGATTCCCGAGAGGCGGTCGGCCAGGAGCGCTGCTTGGCGCTTGCCGCGCGGCGAGAGGGGTCCGTCGATCAGGCCATGCTCGGCATCCAGATGTTCACCGTGGCGAACGAGGTAGATGTAGTGGGTCACGGGGCCGCTTCCTCGACGTGCTCGGAACAGTCCTACCCTAACCTCTCGGCCCCGAGGCGGGGTGTCTCAGTCTGCCGCGCGGGCGATATCTGCCAGCTGGGCGCGGGTGAGTCGCACGCCCACGCCCTGGACGAGCTCGTCGACCTGATGCGGGGCGAACGCGTTGATGATCGGCGCCGTGATGATGCGCTGCGCAAGAAGCCAGGCCACGGCTACCGAGGCGTTCGTGACACCCAGTTCCGCCGCGATTGCGTCCAGGGCCTTCAGGGTGCGTGTACCGCGGCGGTTGACGTTCGCGGTGATCTGCTTCGCGCGAACCGACAGCGGTCCGTTCATGCGGTCGCGGTGCAACCCCGAGAGGAACCCGTGCTCGAGGGCGTGCGAGGGTGTCACCGCCATCGACTGGGCGTTGGCCACCAGACGCAGGTCGCCGTCGAACTCATGCCGCCGCAACACGTTGAAGGGAACATCCAGCACCGAGATGCGCGGATAACCCGCCGAGCACAGGATGCGCGCCTCCACGAGCTGCGCAGCCTGATAGCCGATCGCTCCAATCGCGCGCACCTTACCCGCGCTGATGAGCCACTCCGCGGTGGCGAGTGTCTCTTCGACCGCGGTGGTCGTGTCAGCACGAGCGTCAAGGTACAGAACGTCGATGCGGTCGGTGCCGAGCCGCGTGAGCGAAGCCTCTGCAGCGCGCACGAGATCTACCGGCCCGAGTCCCGGGTGGTCGGGATGGGCGCCGACGCGAACGGCGAGAACGATGTCATCCCGGATGCCGCGGTCTGCCATCCATCGGCCGATGATGTGCTCGCTGCGCCCGCCCGAGAAGCTATCGGCAGTGTGAATGGCGTTGCCGCCTGCCCGAACGTACGTGTCGAGGATCTCGTGGCTCGTAGCCGCGTCAACCGTCCAGCCAAACTCACCGCCGCCAAGAATGAGGGGGAAGACCGACATGCCCGTCTCGCCGAGGTCGACGCGCACGCTCGAGCCGAGCGGCTGCCCGAGGACGGGGATTGGGGCTGACGGGTGGGCGGGGTTCACCGCTCCGGCTCCTGCCGTTGCCGCGGCACCGAGGCCAAAAGCAGCCATTCCCTCACCCCCTTCACGGTATCCGTGGTGGTGAGTGACGGATGCCGACGCGCTCCCCGGCGCGTGTTTCGAGGTTACGGCGTACCGGCGGTGGCGCGGCGACGCCAGGCAACACAGGCGTGAATATTACATAACGCTTCGATCACGCCGAACGCGAGAACGCCCGCCCCCGGAGGGACGGGCGTTCTCGACAACGGGTATCAGCCTTCCGCGGGAGCCTCGGGACCCTCGTTTGCTGCGGCACGGCCCTCCTGATCGGCGGGCTCGTCGATCACGGGCTCAAGGGAGAGCTTGCCGCGGTCGTCGATCTTGGTGATTTTGACCAGGAGCTTCTGCCCGACCGACAGGACATCGTCGACGTTTTCGACACGCTTGCCACCGGCGAGCTTGCGGACCTCGCTGATGTGGAGCAGGCCGTCCTTGCCCGGAAGCAGCGAGACGAACGCCCCGAACGTCGCGATCTTGACGACGGTTCCGAGGAACTGCTCGCCGACCTCCGGGTTGGTGGGGTTGGCGATCGCGTTGACCTGGGCGCGGGCCGCCTCGGCCGACGGACCGTCGGTCGCGCCGATGTACACGGTGCCGTCCTCTTCGATGGAGATGTCGGCGCCGGTCGCATCCTGGATGGCGTTGATCGTCTTGCCCTTGGGCCCGATCAGCTCACCGATCTTGTCGACGGGGATCTGCACGCTGATCACGCGCGGCGCCGTCGGAGCCATTTCATCGGGGCCGTCGATAGCGGCGTTGATGACGTTCAGGATCGTCAGGCGCGCTTCCTTGGCCTGCGTGAGCGCAGCCGAGAGCACCGACGACGGGATGCCGTCGAGCTTCGTGTCGAGCTGGATAGCGGTGACGAACTCGCTCGTGCCGGCGACCTTGAAGTCCATGTCGCCCAGAGCGTCTTCTGCACCGAGGATGTCGGTGAGCGCCGCGTAGCGGGTCTGACCGTCGACCTCGTCCGAGACGAGGCCCATCGCAATACCGGCGACGGGCGCGCGAAGCGGCACACCCGCGTTCAGCAGCGACAGCGTCGAGGCACACACCGAGCCCATCGAGGTCGATCCGTTGGAGCCGAGCGCCTCGGACACCTGACGGATCGCGTAGGGGAACTCCTCGCGCGGGGGCAGCACCGGCACGAGCGCACGCTCGGCCAAGAACCCGTGGCCGATCTCGCGGCGCTTCGGGCTTCCCACGCGACCGGTCTCACCGGTCGAGTACGGCGGGAAGTTGTAGTGGTGCATGTACCGCTTGCTCGTCGTGGGCGAGAGCGAGTCGATCTGCTGCTCCATCTTGAGCATGTTCAGCGTCGTGACGCCCAGGATCTGGGTCTCACCGCGCTGGAAGATCGCTGAACCGTGCACACGCGGGATCACCTGGACCTCGGCATCCAGCGGACGGATGTCGGCAAGCCCACGGCCGTCGATGCGGACACCGTCGGTGAGGATGCGACCACGAACGATCTTCTTCGTCACCGACTTGTACGCTGCCGAGAATTCACCCAGAGCCGTTTCGGGCAGCTCACCGGCTTCAACGGCGGCGACGAGCTCTGCCTTGACGGCATCCTTGAGCTCATCGTCGGAGTTCTGACGCTCGACCTTGTCGGCGATCTGGTAGATCGGGACGAGCTTGTCGTAAGCGCGACCGGCGACGAAGTCGTAGGTCTCGTCGGCGTACGCGGGGAAGACCGGGTAGGGCTGGATCTCCTTCGCGGCGGTGTTCGCGACGACGTTCTGCGCGGCCACGAGCTCCTTGATGAAGGGCTTGGAGGCCTCCAGGCCCTGCGCGACGATCTCTTCGCTGGGCTTGGTGGCGCCGCCCTTGATGAGGTTCCAGCTACCTTCGGTTGCCTCAGCCTCGACCATCATGATCGCGACGTCACCGTCGGGCAGGACCCGCCCGGCGACGATCAGGTCGAAGACCGCATCCTCGAGCTGCTCGGCCTTGGGGAACGCTACCCACTGGTCGGCGTGCTCGCCGTGGCCGGGGATGAGCGCGAGGCGCACACCGGCGATCGGACCCGAGAACGGCAGGCCCGAGATCTGGGTCGACAGGGACGCTGCGTTGATCGCGAGCGCGTCGTAG
>NZ_DBHD01000082.1:20993-22364 GCF_002296025.1 Microbacterium sp. UBA837 | reverse complement strand
CTGAGCAGCCGTTCCATCTCCGACCACGACACCGACGGGTTGTTGAATCCCATCAGTCGTACCGTCCCTCGGCATGCCACGCACCCTGCTCGCACACCAGCAGCCAGGCAGTCTGGTCGGCATCCACGACCTGGAAACGGTGCGCCCGCCGCGCCCGTTTCGCATCCCACGCGCGTTCGATCACCGGCCATGGCCCTGCCCAGGCAGCCACTGCCCGACGCCTGCCGGTTTCGATCATGAGCGTCGGTGTACCGGTGAGCTGCCCACGGTCATCGACCGAGACGGTGACCCCGGATGCCGACACCACCTCGACCGCGACCGGGGCGGCGAACACGGTGGCAGGGAGCGGATCGGGGAGGCTCCCGGGCCAGGGGCGAGCGCGTTCGGCGGCGAGCGTGCGGTGGTCGCGGGGCAGCCGGTCACCCCACGGCACCCACACCTGTCGCTCGGCGAGCCAGCGCCCACCACCGATCGCGGGAGTGACGACCCCACGGTGACCGAGCATCGCCTGCACTCGCGAGAGTGCGTGGTGGACCCGTTCTTCGGGACCCGAGCCGAAAATCGCCGGGGCGTGGTGGGATGCCGCATCAACCGCCTCGGGCGAGATCCGCACGAGTCCGACACCCGTAACGAGGTTGGCCGCATCTTCGGCGAGCTGCCAACGCACCCGGTCGACGATCGCTGCGGCATCGAATGATCCCGGATGCAGCCACACCCGCTCGCTGCGCTCGCCGCGCTCGCCGACCAGCTCGATGCGCACCTCGGTGCACACCAGGTCGATCGCCCCGAGACCCGCGATGAAGGCATCCGCGGTCTGGCGCACCCCGAACGCGACCTGTTCGGCAAGCTCGAGCGGCGGTTCGAAGGCGATCTCACGCGCGAGCTCGGGCGGCGGCACGCGCGGTTCGATCTGCCGCGAGTCGCTGCCGGCGGCAAGAGCCCGGAGTCTGATTCCTCGCTCACCCAGCCGCTCACGCACACGCTCTTCGGGCATCGCGGCGAACGCGCCCAGGGTCTGGATGCCGAGCCGGGCGAGCAGGTCGACGATGCCGGACCCCGGGTCGACATCGGCGAGCGCAGCGACCGAGAGGGGGGCGAGAAACGCGGATGCCGCTCCCTCGGGCACGACACGGATGGGATCAGCAGGCGTGGTCGCTCCCCGCGCAGCCTGCTCGGCGGTGAACGGTCCGTCGGCAACCCCGAGGCGGACATCGGGAAGACCGAGTTCCCGCATCCTTTCCAGAAGCACTCGCGCGGCAGCAGATTCCCCACCGTAGTAGCGAGCGGGACCGCGGGCACGGATCGCACACAGCCCCGGCCGGATGACCTGCACCCCCGGGGCTCGTTCTTCAATCTGCGCCACAACGGGCG
>NZ_DBHD01000082.1:0-20595 GCF_002296025.1 Microbacterium sp. UBA837 | reverse complement strand
GCATCACGCCGACGCAATCCCCGGCGTACCCCGTCACGCCGTGCCGCGGCAGAACAGGCGACAACGAGATTCTTCTCGATCACGGCGATCGGGTCGGCAGGGTCGAGCGGATGCGGCCCGTCTCGGGTCAGGGCGACGACCGGCCAGTCCGGCATCCAGACCACGAGGCTTCGCGTCGGAGCCCGCAGGGATGAGTCGGCAGGCATGTCACCCGGCTTCCCGGACAGATAGGGCTTCCCGAACAGATAGGGCTTCCCTAACAGATAGGGCTTCCCGAACTGACAAGACCTCCCGAACCGACAACGCCTCCCGCTCACTTGCGCCGCGCACTGCGGGAGAAGTCCCTCGAGCAGCGTCGACCACCCCTCCAGGAGCCGGGAGCAGCACGGGTCCTCGTCGGGGGGTCGACAGCCGCCGACTTGCCACTGTGACGGTGACCTCTCGCGCATCCAGATATCCGTGCCCGCGACCGAGCCCGCTCCAGCCCGGGTCGCTCACCGACAGCGACGCTTCGGCCTGCGGCCACGGGCCCTGCACGAGCAGCACACCATCTCGATCGCGCAGGCGTGCCGCGAATCGGGCGGCATCGGCATCCGACACCCGCCCCGGCGGGCGCACCGCAACCACGGGCAGAACCTCGGCGACCGTCGCCGCCACCGCGAGCCACCGCGAGCCCGGGTCGGGAATCATCACGAGCCGCGACAGATCCACCCCGAGCCGCTCGGCGGCCTCGGCGCCCAGGTGCGGCATCCCGACGACCCCGCACCAGGAGCCCGCCTGCGAAGGCGGCGCGAGCAGGGCGAGCAGGAGCGAGACGGATGCCGAACCCGGAGCAAGCGTGTACACCGACCCGGGTCGCAAGCCGCCACCGGGAAGGAGTCGCGACAGCGCCGGATAGGCCGGCAAGGCCGGAGCATCCAGGGATCGACCCTGCACCTGCTCGACCTTCGCGCGGAGGCGATGCACCTCGGCCAGCCGGTCACGGACGTCGGCGATGGCCTCCGCGCGCTGTGCTCCCATGATCGCCCTCACTCCCACAGATTAGAACGCATGTTCTAATGCGTCAATGCGATGAGAGCACCATACGCGGGGCATCCGACACGGGAGCTCAGCCATGTCGCCCGACAGAACTCGAAAGAATAGATACTTTGTTCTAACCCTGGAGGCGGGGTTGAAGGTTCAGACCTCAGGCCGGGACGATCTCATCGGTCGTGGCGATGCGCGCAAAGCCGCCACCCTGCAGCACCAGTGCGGTGCCGGCCATGAGCTCAGCCGCCGACCGGCGTACGACACCGAGCCCCGGGATCTCTTCTTCCAGGTCGAAGGTACGCGTCGCATCCAGCACGACGGTCACGTCATAGCCGAGGTTCCCCGCCATCCGCGCGGTGGTCTCGACGCACATGTTGGTCTGGATGCCGCACAGCACCAGCTCGCCGATCCCCCGCTCCTGCAGCCAGGCGTGGAGGTCAGGGTCGCCATAGAACGCGGAGTTCACGTCCTTGGTCACCAGCACCGCGGCATCCACGGTCGCCACGGCATCGACGAGCGCGTTGCCGGGGTTGGACGGATGCAGCGGCGAATCAGGATGCCGAGAGTCGTGCCGCACAACCACCACCGGCTCCCCCGCGAACGCCTCGATCAACCGGGCGACATTCGCCTCACAGTCGGGATTGGCCGTGGGTCCCCAGAAGTCCAGGTCATCAAACCCCCGCTGCATATCGATCACCACGAGCGCGCGCGTCATGCCTCCATCCCACCACGCCGCGCCGACACGGGAGGCGGCGCATCCTGGACTGGCAGGAATCCGTCGACAACCGACACCCCCGTCTGCGCATTCGGGAGGGTCTGGTCACTCGGGAGGGTGGATGCCGCATCCGCGCCCTCCCGAGGAGCCATCCCCTCCCGAGAGCGCGCCCGGCGGGGCACGACCGCACCCAGCACGATCCCGGTGAGCACGAGGCCAAGCCCCGCCACCTGCGCAAGACCGAACGACTCCCCCGCGAGGAAGACGCCCAGTGCCACGCCGGTCACGGGGTTGAGCAGTCCGACAAGGCCGACGGTCGCGGCTGGGAGGCGCCGCAGCCCCGCGAACCAGACGGTGAAGGCAAGCGCCGTGGACACGAGCGAGAGGTAGGCGAACCCGATGAGTGAGGTCGGGGTGAGCGCGGGAGGCGGACCGTCCACGACGAGCGCGACGGGCAGCAGCATGAGGCCACCCATCGTCAACTGCCACGACGCCATCGTGAGCCCCGGAATCTCGTTGCCCCACCGCCCCGTCAGCACGAACCCGAGCGATGACGAGAGCATCCCGGCGAACGCGGCACCGAGCCCCCATCCGTCGACGGGCTCGCCGCCGACACCAACTAGCAGCGCGACACCGAGGAGCCCGATCCCCGCACCGATCGCCGCGAGCACGCGTGGACGCTGGCGGCGAAGCAACCAGGCCAGCAGCATCATGGCGGCAGCTGACGCCGACATCACCGTCGCCGCGACGCTCGAGGGCAGGCGCTGCCCGGCGATGTAGACGAGGACGAAGAAGCCGCCGACGTTCAGGATGCCGAGCACCGCGGCACGCCACCACCACACCCCGTGCGGGAGGCGGCGCGAGATCAGCAACAGGATCAGTCCCGCCGGCAGGGCACGAAACAGCGCACCCCACAGCGGAGCATCGGCGGGCAGGAACTGCCGCGTCACGAAGTACGTGCTGCCCCAGGCGATCGGGGCGATCGCGGTGAGCAAGAGCCACCTCACGGATTTATCTTCCACGGAAGCTAACAATAGCTTCCGTGGAAGATTTATTCCCCTATCGTGGATCCATGGATGCCGCCCCCGACCGCGTCACGCAGATCCAGGCCGAATGGCGCCGCGAGCGCCCCGACATCGACACGTTCCCCCAGGGCGTCATCGGGCGCCTCCACCGCATCGGACTGCTCCTGGACCGCCGTCTCGACGAGGTCTACGCAAGCTTCGACCTCAGCTACGCGGAGTTCGACATCCTCGCGACCCTGCGCCGCGCAGGCGCGCCCTACCAGCGGCGGGCCGGTGAGCTTGCCGACCACACGATGGTCACCAGCGGCGGCCTCACCAAACGCGTCGATCGCCTCATCGCCCGTGGGCTCGTCGAACGCCGCCCCGAAGCATCCGACGCGCGCGGCAGGCTCATTGGCCTGACGGATGCCGGACTCGCCCTCATCGACGAAGCCTTTACCGCGCACATGGCCGGCGAGCACCGCATCATCGAGGAGCTGGGGACGGATGCCGAAACACTCGAGCCGATTCTGCGCCGTTGGCTCGGCGTCCTGGAGCCACCCGCGTAAGAGTCAGGCAGCAAGCGCGAGATAGGGCTCCCACGACGGGTCGGTGCGATCGGTGCCGCGCACCGTCCACTGCGCTCCGCGCGGCGCTCCCGGCGTCAGGCGCAGCTCCCAACCCATCTCCTGCGGCGTGCGGTCACTCTTGAGGTTGTTGCACTTCAGGCAGCACGCCACGAGGTTCTCCCACGAGTCAGCGCCACCCCGAGAGCGCGGCAGGATGTGGTCGATCGTGGATGCCGATCTGCCGCAGTATCCGCAGCGATGCGCGTCTCGGCGAAGAACCCCGCGACGGGTCACCGGGATGGTGCGTCCGCCAGGAACCCGAACGTAGCGGCTGAGCAGGATCACCGCGGGCCGATCGTGCGCCCCGTCCGTACCCCAGACCGGATCCTCCGGGATGTGCTCGATGACGGTGGCTTTGTCGTTCATGACGAGCACGAGCGCCCGCTTGAACGACACGACGGCCAGCGGTTCGTAGCCCGCATTCAACACCAGAGTGCGCATTGCTGTCCTCTCGAACGGCCCGAGACGGCTTCCCGGGATTCTTCGACGTTCGACGTGATCAGAGCGCGCAAGGCATGAAAAAAGGCGCTGTCTCTACAGACAGCGCCCTGGAACCACAGCACAGCTGCGGTGTCCGAGAACATGATGCCGAAGGACGAGGCGCCCCAGTGCAACCGTGGTTCGGCTGCGCGGTGTGCTGCCCATCGGACTCTCTCCCGTTCTCTTACACGTCGCGATAAGGCTAATGCACCTCACGACACCCGAAGGTCAACGAGGGTGAACGGAACGTGGCGTGTCGAGGAACGAAACCGGCGCTCAGCCGGCGTTGGCGTTCAGCCACGCCATGGGGTCGACGAGCGCACCGCCGACTCGCACCTCGAAGTGCAGGTTGGTGGTCGTGGCAGATCCGGTCTGACCCATGAGACCGATCATCTGGCCGGCCGACACGGTCTGTCCGGCGCCCACGGTGCGGCTTCCCCAGATCATGTGCGCGTACAGAGTCGTGACCACCTGACCACCGATGACCGAGTCGATCACGACAGCGTTCCCGTAGCCGCCGAGGCCGTCCTGCGCGACACGCACGACTCCGTCGGCTGCCGCGAAGATCGGCGTTCCGCCCGAGTTGAGCATGTCGAGGCCGTTGTGGTTCGGACGCGTGGGTGTGCGGAACCCGTTGATCGCCCAGTCGCTGTGGAAGCTCGCCACGGGCCAGCGCACGGCCCCGGACCCCGGGGCCACCATGTTGATGTTGACCGATGCGGAACTGCTGGACGCGAGCGAAGCAGCCGCACGAGCCGCAGCGGCCGCAGCCTCTTCAGCCTTCTTCTTCTCGATCTCTTCGGGAGTGGTGGCCGAGTAGCTCTCGCGGTTGAGGTCGGTCGTCGCCGCATCCGACGCGATCACGATCGACTGCGCGTCGCCCTCGGCAACCTGCTGCAGGGTCACCGATTCATCGGGCTGCTGAAAGGACGCGTATGCCGGGAGGGCGACAGTGGCCACGAGGCCGCCGACGATCACGAGGGTTGCGATGTTACGCACCGGACCACGCGGGCTGGCCTTGGTGCCCTTTCGAACGGCGGGGCGGGCAACGGATGCTGCGGGTGCGGGCTTGGCTGCGGGCTTGTCCACCGCGCCGCGACGGATCCGAGCGAGACGCGAGGTTTTTCTGGTCGACGGGCCCGCGGCATCCACCGGGGTCGAATCGTTATCTTCAGCCAACTAAGTCCTCCGGCGCCTCTGCGCCGGAGCGCCGGCTCGTCACGTTTCGGTGCGGAAGCTGCGCTCCGCTCGATCACGGGTTCACCGTTCGAATGACGAGCCGCGAGGCAATTCGATCGGGGTCCGAGGTCGTGCTGGACTCGCTCGGACTGTACGAGGCTACCCGAAGGTAACGAACATGTCACGCTGACGGCCGGAGATAACCCCTCATCGCGCGGTGTGGAGGAACGGATGCCGCCCCTCCCGCTCCCTCATCACACGCGGTCGTCGACGAGGAAGATATGTCCCGCGACCTCGACCGGCAGTTCGAGACCCTCATCCGCGCCATCCATCTCAACAAGGACGTACCCCTCGTTGTAGCGATAGCTTCCGTGAGCCCCGGGCAGCACCCCGGCGCCCTTGAGCTGCTGCAGCAACTCGGGATCGACCTGAGCGGGCTCGGCAAGCCGACGGATTGTTCCCGTGATCGGCTCGCCGGCGGCATCGAGCTTGCGAACGAGCCCCACCACACCGGATTCGAACGTCAGCGCCGGAACATCACCGAGCTGATCGAGCCCCGGAATCGGGTTCCCGTAGGGCGACTCGGTGGGGTGATCGAGCAGCTCGACGAGCCGGCGCTCGACCTGCTCGCTCATGACGTGCTCCCACCGGCAGGCCTCATCGTGCACGTACGCCCAATCGAGTCCGATCACGTCGGAAAGCAGCCGCTCAGCCAGGCGGTGCTTGCGCATGACATCGATGGCCTTCTGGCGCCCGAGGTCGGTGAGCTCGAGGCTCCGATCCTCGGTGACGACGACCAGGCCATCGCGCTCCATGCGTCCCACCGTCTGCGAAACCGTCGGACCCGAGTGGCCGAGCCGCTCCGAGATCCGCGCCCGAAGCGGAGTGATGTTCTCTTCTTCGAGCTCGAGGATGGTGCGAAGGTACATCTCCGTCGTATCGATGAGATCTGTCATGCGGGATCCTCGTGTCTGCATCCTCGTGGGGGTAAGACGAGCCTAGCCTTTTCCCCGGCCCCCGGTCCGGGCCGTCCTCGGCGCAACCCTAGAATCGGGACATGGTCGAGTTGCCCCGCGAACTGCTTCCCGTCGACGGCCGATTCGGCTGCGGACCCTCCAAGGTCCGTGGCGCTCAGCTCGAAGCTCTCGTCACGCGCGGGGCATCGCTCCTCGGAACGTCGCACCGCCAGGCCCCCATCAAGAACCTCGTCGCGAGCACCCGCGAGGGTCTGGCCGATCTGCTGCGCGCGCCGGAAGGTTACGAGATCATCCTCGGCAACGGCGGTTCGACGGCGTTCTGGGATGCTGCAGCGTTCGGCCTCATCGAGCGTCGCAGCCAGCACCTCGCGTTCGGGGAGTTCGGTTCGAAGTTCGCCGCGGCCGCGAAAGCCCCGTGGCTCGAGGCACCGGATGTCCGCAAGAGCGAGCCGGGCACCGGCGGGACCGCCGAACCGGTCGAGGGCGTGGATGTCTACGCCTGGCCGCACAACGAGACTTCGACGGGCGTCTCAGCTCCCGTCACTCGCGTCACCGCAGACCCTGGTGCGCTGACGGTCATCGATGCCACCAGCGCGGCCGGCGGTATCGACTTCGACGCCACCCAGGCCGACGTCTACTACTTCGCCCCGCAGAAGAACCTCGGTTCCGACGGTGGGCTCTGGTATGCCCTCGTCTCGCCTGCGGCAATCGAGCGGATCGAGCGGATCGCGGCATCCGACCGTTACATCCCCGAGTTCTTGAGCCTGAAGAACGCGATCGACAACTCCCGGTTGAACCAGACACTCAACACTCCGGCGGTAGCCACCCTCCTCATGCTCGATGAGCAGGTGCGCTGGATCCTCGACAACGGCGGACTCGCCTGGGCCGGAGCCAAGACTGCAGCCACCTCGGCGGCCCTGTACGCGTGGGCCGAGGCGACCGCCTACACGACCCCGTTCGTCACGAACCCCGCTGACCGCTCACCTGTCGTCGTCACAATCGACTTCGACGAAAGCGTGGATGCCGCAGCCATCGCCAAGAGCCTGCGCGAGAACGGCATCGTCGACACCGAGCCGTACCGCAAGCTCGGACGCAACCAGTTGCGCATCGCGACGTTCGTCTCTATCGACGAGGACGACGTGCGCCGGCTCATCGGGGCGATCGAGTACACCGCCGAGCGGCTCTAGTCCTCGTCGGGGTCACTGTCGTCCGGGTCGACGTCGGTGGCTTCGTCGTCAGCGTCGTCCTCAGCGCCGTCTTCCTCAGCGTCCTCGTCGAGCTCATCGATGTCGACACCGTCGACGTCGCCGCTGTGCAAGAGCCGCGACCCGTCCTCGTCGAAGTCGTCGGCATCCAGATCATCAACGTCATCGAGGTCGTCGTCTTCGTCGTCGCCCTCGTCTCCGTCAGCCTCGTCGGAGTCGTCATCCTCGTCACTGGATGCCGCCTCTGCTGCCAACGCCGCCTGAGCTGCCTGGTAGTCAGCCAGACGCACCGCCCACGGCACCCATTCCGGCGCGAGCAGCGCATCCTCGCCGGGCAGAAGCTCAGCCTCGAGCACAGTGGGCTCTTCCTCGCCGACCCGGGCGACACTCACCGTCCAGAACCACCCGGGATACCCGCGCAGGGTCGTCTCGAACCGCAGCGAGACGACGCCGTCCGACTCCACGGCGTACCCGGCAGTCGGGCCCACGGTAGCCGCCGGAGTGATCTCGTGCAGTGCCGCGAGAGCGAGGTCGTGTGCGGCAAGCAGCGCCGGATCAGGCGTCGAGCTCATCGGCCACCTTGCGCAGCACGGCGGCGACCTTCGCACCGTGTGCGCTGCTCGGGTAACGACCGCGCCGCAGGTCCCCACCGACACCATCGAGCAGCTTCACGAGATCCTCGATGATGATCGCCATGTCGTCGGCGGGCTTGCGGGAGCGCTTGGCGAGACTGGCGGGCGCCTCAAGCACCCGCACCGACAACGCTTGCGGGCCGCGCTTTCCGTCGGCGATACCGAATTCGAGGCGCGTGCCAGCCTTCACCGTGGCCCCAGCGGGCAGCGCGGTGGCATGAAGGAAGACATCCTGTCCTTCGTCGGAGGAGATGAAGCCGAAGCCCTTTTCCTCGTCGTAGAACCTGACCTTGCCGGTGGGCATGGGAAACCTCGTTCTGAACGGCGCCGCGGTTGGGCGGCAGGAGTGACGCAGGGACCGATCGATCCCCGGTTAAGCCTAGAGCACCGCGACGGAGTAGTCTGGGGCGGATGAGCACGCGAAGCCCTGGCAGCGACCTCCCGGTTCGCACGATCGACCGCGTGCTCGCGTCGATGTCTCTCGGGCTGCTGGCGCTCTCGGTTCTGTCGTTCTTCGCGATTCTCATCGGCTCCGCCTCGCACGCCGACTTCAGCACCGGGCTGTGGCCCGCTGTCGGCATCGTCGTCTACGTCGCACCGATCCTCGCGTTCGCGATGTTGCTGACGGTGCTCATCATGACGTTCGTGCGAAGGGCGCGGGCGAACCGGAGCCAATAGATGGCGGGCGACGAGCGCACACTCGCCACCTGGCTGGCATCGCTCGATGACAACGCCCTCGCTGATCTGTTCACCCGGCGTGGCGTCTCGCCCGCGGCATCCTGGCGCGACTTCTTCGATGCCGCCGAGGCGCTGCTCGATCCGGCGTCGATAGACCGGGCGCTGGCACGGCTCGACCGTCGCGAACTGACCGCCCTCGTCGCCGCGGGCACGGATGATGTCGCCGCCCCGACCATCGTGGCCTGGGGATTGGCCCGGCCCGGCGGCGCGGTCTATGCCCCGGTGCAGGAGCGGATCGCTGCGGCCGCGAGCGGCTCAGGACTCGCGGATCCGCCCGCCGACGTGGCCGAGACCGCGAGCGCGTCGCCCGCCCCGGTCCCAGCTTCGGCGGCCGAGACCGCGAGCGCGGCAGAGCGGATCTTCACGGCATCCGCGTCGCTGGCCGACGTGCTGTTGGCTGCCCTGCACGTTCCGCTGACTCTCACCGGCGCAGGCGCAGTTAGCGCTGCAGACCGCAAGCGCCTCACTGAGTCAGGCGCGATCGGCGCGCCCGAGGACCTCGACGATCTGATCGCCGCAGGTCTCGCCGCAGGACTGCTCACGCCGATCGGGCGGGAGCTCGTCGTCACCGCCACGGGCGAACAGTGGCTGGATGGCGGCACCGTCGCGCGGTGGGCGGCGATCGCCGACGGCTATCGTCGGAGTCTCCCAGCGGGGCTGCGCACCCCGCAGGGTGGAATCGTCGACCCTGCCGGTTGGGCGGGCACGTACCCGTTGAGCCCGGAATGGCCGGCGCGGGCTGCGGCGCTGCGACAGACGGCGCAGCGGTGGGGCATCCTCGCGGCAGAGGGAACGGTCCCGCCGTGGTCACGTGGACTCATCGAGGGCACAGGTCTCGACACTGATGCGTTGCGCGATGCTCTTCCCGCCGAAATCGACCGGATCTACCTGCAGGCGGACCTGACCGCTGTCGCTCCCGGCCCACTCGCCCCCCGGCTCGACCTGCGCCTGCGCAGGATCGCGCGGCGCGAATCCCGTGCGCAGGCCTCGACGTACCGGTTCACGGCTGAGACGATCGGGGCCGGCCTCACCGACGGGGAGAGCGCCGATTCGATCCGCGACTTCCTGCGCGAGCTGTCGCTCACCGGCATCCCGCAACCGCTGGACTACGTCATCGACACGACAGCCTCCCGGCACGGTTCGGTCACAGTCCGCTCCGATGCCGCGAGCCCCAACACGATCGTCGAGAGCAGCGATCCGCACCTGCTCGATCTCGTCGTCATCGACCAGGCCCTGCGCCCCGTCGGCCTGGTGCGCCACGGCGATGTGCTCGTGAGCAGGGTCGGTCGTGATCACCTGTTCTGGGCACTGGCCGATGCGCGCTACCCCGTCGTCGCGCTCGACGAGCACGGAGCGCCCGAGTCACTCCGACGCCGAACCGCGGCGCAGACTGCTTCCGCAGAACCGGCGGGCGACGTCTACGCGCGTCTCATCGGGTCGCTCCGCGCCTCGGGCGGCGACGGCGACGCCGCTTGGCTGGAGCGCGAGCTTGAGCAGGCGGTGCGCACGAAGTCGATCATCGTGGTCACGGCGCAGATCAGCGACGCCGAAACCCGCACGTTCACGCTGGAGGCCACGGGGCTCGGCGGCGGCCGGCTGCGGGGCAGAGACCGGGGAGCGGATGTCGAACGCACCCTCCCGATCTCGACAATCGTGAACGTCTCGCCGGCCTGAGAGCCGTCCGCCCCACCACCTCGCGGGTAGACTGGATCGCTATGGCTGACGGCCCTCTCATCGTGCAAAGCGACCGGACAGTGCTGCTTGAGGTGGCACATCCGGATGCCGAATCCGCACGCCACGAACTCGCGATCTTCGCCGAACTCGAGCGCGCTCCCGAGCACATCCACACGTACCGCATCACGCGGCTCGGCCTGTGGAATGCCCGGGCGGCCGGGCACACGGCCGAAGACATGCTGGGCACCCTCGACCGGTGGACCCGCTTCCCCGTGCCGCCGTCGGTGGCTATCGACATCCGCGAAACGGTCGGCCGGTACGGCCGCCTCGTGATCGAGCGCGACACCGTCGACGACTCCGAGGAGCCTGTGCTCGTGCTGCGGTCGACGGATGCTGCGGTGCTGGCCGAGGTCACAAAGAACAAGCGCATCCAGCCACTGCTGGTGGGGCATCCCGCCCCCGACACGTACGTCATCGACGCCTGGGCGCGGGGGCAGATCAAACAGGAGCTGCTGAAGATCGGCTGGCCCGCCGAAGACTTCGCTGGTTACACACCCGGAACGCCGCATCCGATCGACCTCGCCGAGCAGGACTGGCACCTGCGCCCCTACCAGCGGCAGGCTGTCGACGCGTTCACCGACGGAGGGTCGGGAGTCGTTGTGCTTCCCTGCGGCGCGGGCAAGACACTCGTCGGGGCAGGCGCGATGGCCGACACCAAGACGACAACGCTGATCCTGGTTACCAATACCGTCAGTGCGCGGCAGTGGCGCGACGAGCTGCTCAAGCGCACGAGCCTCACGCCCGAAGAGATCGGCGAGTATTCGGGGCAGGCCAAAGAGGTCAAGCCGGTCACGATCGCGACCTACCAGATCCTCACCGCCAAGCGGAAGGGACAGTACGCGCACCTCGCGCTGCTCGACGCCCTCGACTGGGGTCTCATCGTCTACGACGAGGTCCATCTGCTGCCAGCCCCCGTCTTCAAGCTCACGGCCGACCTGCAGGCCCGTCGACGGCTGGGCCTCACGGCGACGCTCGTGCGCGAAGACGGCCGCGAGGGCGATGTGTTCAGCCTCATCGGCCCCAAGCGGTTCGATGCCCCGTGGAAAGAGATCGAGTCGCAGGGCTTCATCTCCCCCGCAGCCTGCTACGAGGTGCGCGTCGACCTTCCCGCCGGCGAACGGCTCGAGTACGCGGCGGCAGCAGATGACGAGCGGTACCGGCTCGCAGCCACAGCCCCGGCGAAGATCGGCGTCGTGAAGGATCTCGTGGCACGGCACGCCGGCGAACAGACCCTCGTGATCGGTCAGTACCTCGACCAGATTGACGAGATCGCGCAGGCGCTGGATGCCCCGCAGATCACGGGCGCAACCCCGGTCGATGAGCGCGAAGAGCTCTACCGCGGCTTCCGGGAGGGGAAAATTCCGGTGCTCGTGGTGTCGAAGGTCGCAAACTTCTCGGTGGACCTGCCCGAGGCATCCGTCGCCATCCAGGTGTCGGGATCGTTCGGGTCCCGACAGGAGGAGGCGCAGCGGCTCGGCCGACTCCTGCGCCCCAAACAGTCGGGCAATACTGCCAGCTTCTACACGCTCATCGCGCGCGACACGGTCGACCAGGACTTCGCGCAGAACCGGCAGCGGTTCCTCGCCGAACAGGGCTACAGCTACACGATCCTGGATGCCGACAAACTCGCGGCGTGACCTGCACAGCCCGGCATCCGTCTACCGCAGGTAGGCGATCTCGCCGAGGTAGGAGGATGCCTACCTGAACCGTCCTACGCCGCGGGTTCCTCCTACGCCTGGGAGGGGGGAAACCGCCGATCCGCGCGATATCCAGCATCCACACCAGGGGAATCACGATAATGGGGGCATGAGCGCACCCCGCATCCTCGTCGTCGACGACGAGCCGAACATCCGAGACCTGCTGATGACGAGCCTCAAGTTCGCCGGCTATCAGGTCAAGGCAGTCGCCAATGGCGCCTCGACGATCTCGGCAGTCCTCGAGGAGGAACCCGACCTCATCCTGCTCGATGTCATGCTGCCGGACATGAACGGATTCAGCGTCACCAAGCGCCTGCGCGGCGCGGGGTACACCGCCCCGATCCTGTTCCTCACGGCCAAGGACGAGACCGAAGACAAGATCACCGGCCTGAACGCCGGCGGCGACGACTATGTCACCAAGCCCTTCAGCCTCGATGAGATCGTCGCGCGCATCCAGGCGATCCTGCGCCGCACGATGCAGACCGACGAGGAGTCGGTCATCCGCGCCGGAGAGCTGACGATGGATCAGGACACCCACGATGTCTCGGTCGGCGATGTCTCGATCGACCTCAGCCCGACCGAGTTCAAACTGCTGCGCTACCTCATGCTGAACCCGAACCGGGTGCTTTCGAAGTCGCAGATCCTCGACCACGTCTGGGAATACGACTTCAACGGGGATGCCGGCATCGTCGAGAGCTACATCTCGTACCTGCGCCGCAAGATCGACCCGTACTCGTCCGAGCCGCTCATCCAGACCAAACGCGGATTCGGATACATGCTGAAGGCCGGCAAGTCGGCGTGAGGCATCCGTCGGAGTCGGCGTGAGCACCACGACCGGCAAGACCGACGCCGTCACCGGGTGGTGGCGCAGCCTCAGCCTGCGCGCCAAGGTGACCGGCGTTGCCGTGTCGATCCTGGCTCTCGGGCTGATCGCCACCGGCATCGGAACGACGGTGTTCCTGCGGAGCCAACTCTTGGCGAGCGTCGACACGCAAGTCAGCGACCTAGCGGGTGCGGTAGGCGGCTTGTTCGCTATCGACACCTCTACCGGCCAAGTGGTCGTCCCCGACTCCCCACCGACCGAGTATTTCGTCGCCATCTACGATGCTGACGGAAACTACGTCGCTCAGGCCGGCGGCGGACGGCGCGCCGCCAAGCCGGACTTCCCGGAGACGTTTCTTCCCTACGCGGATGCGTTCTCGCTGGCACAACAGCCGTTCGATCTGTCGAGCGAGTCCGACACCAGCACTTTCCGCGCGGCGGTCGCACCGGTGGAGATCCCCGGAACCTCGATCTTCTACACCCAGATGGTCGCTTTGCCGATGTCGACAGTGACCCAGACTCTCGCGACCTATCTGGGCATCTACAGCATCCTGTCGGTGATCACGATCGTGCTCGGCGCCGTCGCGATCCGGCTGCTGGTCACCCTCGCGTTCCGGAGCCTCACCCAGGTCGAGAACACCGCGATGGAGATCGCGGCCGGTGACTTCGGCCAGCGCATGACCGACATCGCCCCCGCCACCGAGGTCGGAAGACTCAAGACCGCGATCAACGCCATGCTCGGGCGCATCGACGCCGCACTGGCGCAGCGCGATGCCACGGTGCGCCAGATGCGCCGGTTCGTCGGCGACGCATCACACGAATTGCGGACGCCGCTGGTCACCGTCCGCGGCTATGCCGAGCTGTACCGGATGGGAGCCATCCGCACCGACCAGGATGTCGCACAGTCGATGGAGCGGATCGAGAAAGAAGCCATGCGCATGGGCCTGCTCGTCGAAGACCTGCTTGCCCTTGCCCGGCTCGATGAACGCCGAGACATCCAGTTCGCCCCAGTCGATCTGCGGCCGCTGGCGCGCGATGCAGCCCTCGACGTGCGCGCTGCCGCTCCCCAGCGGCCGGTCGCAGTCATCGATACGACCATCGTCGAGCCGACCGAACAGCGGCCGCCACAGACCGAAACCGACACCCTTGAGACACCCAAACGGCCACGGTCGGCCTTCAGCCGCGCGGGCTCCATCCTGCTGCGCCGCCGCCCGAGGGATGCGCGCGGCACCGCGCCGACCACCGAGCAGATCGTCATCGGGCCACTGGACCTCGGGCCGTCATCGTCGGCGCCTGTCGCGCTCCCCCCGATCGTGCTCGGCGAAGAGAACCGCATTCGTCAGGTGATTACGAACCTCATCGGGAACGCTCGCCGTTTCACCGCCGCCGACTCTCCCATCGAGCTGCGCATCGGGGTGGATGCCGCGGCGCAGTCCGGTTGGATCGAGATCGTCGACCACGGTGAAGGCGTGCCGGACCAGATCAAAGACAAGATCTTCCAGCGGTTCTGGCGCGCCGACAACTCGCGCACGCGCGAGACCGGCGGGTCCGGACTCGGGCTGTCGATCGTCGCTTCCATCGTGGAGTCGCTCCACGGCTCGGTCCGCGTCATGGACACTCCCGGTGGCGGCGCCACATTCCGCGTCGGATTCCCTCTCGCCAGGCACCTTGACCCGGCCGAGCATGCCTTGCTCGAAACGCAGCCGCTGGACCGCCTGCCGGCTGATCTGCGGAGCGACCCCCCGGCCTGAGCACCGCGCACCGAGTTCTCCTCCCCAAAAGGGGCTCAGCCGTGGCCTATGTGAACAGGGAGTCCGCCGCCGCGCACACGCGAGCCGCGACCGTAGCGTGTCACCTACACTCACGACACCGGGAGGTTCTTGTGGCCGTCTATTCCGTCGACAGCGACGCGGTTTTTGCCGCAACGGCAGGTGTGCGGGCCACCGCAGACCGCGTCCGCGCAGAAACGCACACCATGCTCGCCCAGCTCACCGGCCTGCAGTCGCACTGGACCGGGGCGGCATCTCTTGCCTTCGCCGGCGTCATCGACCAGTGGCGCGCAGCCAACGCTCAGGTGGAGGAGGCCCTCAGCGCAATCGGCGTCGCCCTGGAAGCGGCAGGACACCAGTACGCGGATGCCGAGCAGATGACCCTCGGCCTGTTCCGCTGATCGCACCGAAAACGACCGAAGGCCCCTCCACAAGGAAGGGGCCTTCGGCGTGAAATGCAGCCGGACTCAGAAGTCCATGCCACCCGACGGGTCGGCGGGCATGGCCGGAGCCTTCTCGGGCTTGTCGGCGACGACGGCTTCGGTCGTCAGGAACAGGCCCGCGATCGACGCGGCGTTCTGCAGTGCGGAGCGCGTGACCTTCGCCGGGTCGATGATGCCCTGAGCGAAGAGGTCGCCGTACTCGCCAGTAGCGGCGTTCAGGCCGTGACCTGCGGGCAGCTCCGACACCTTGTTCGCGACGACACCCGGCTCGAGACCGGCGTTGAGTGCGATCTGCTTGAGCGGAGCCTCGATGGCGACCTTGACGATGTTCGCGCCGGTTGCCTCGTCACCGCTGAGCTCGAGCGAGCCGAGCGCCTTGGTGCCGGCCTGGATGAGCGCGACGCCACCACCGGGGACGATGCCCTCCTCGACGGCAGCCTTCGCGTTGCGAACGGCGTCCTCGATACGGTGCTTGCGCTCCTTGAGCTCGACCTCGGTAGCCGCTCCGGCCTTGATGACTGCAACGCCACCGGCGAGCTTCGCCAGGCGCTCCTGCAGCTTCTCACGGTCGTAGTCGCTGTCGGTGTTGTCGATCTCGCGACGGATCTGGGTCACGCGACCCTCGATGAGCGCGGCGTCGCCGGCACCCTCGACGATCGTGGTCTCGTCCTTGGTGATGATGACCTTGCGCGCACGGCCGAGCAGGTCCAGGGTCGCGTTCTCGAGCTTGAGGCCCACCTCTTCGGTGATGACCTGGCCACCCGTGAGGATCGCGATGTCCTGCAGCTGAGCCTTGCGGCGGTCGCCGAAGCCGGGAGCCTTGACGGCAGCCGACTTGAAGATGCCACGGATCTTGTTGAGCACGAGGGTCGCGAGAGCCTCACCCTCGACATCCTCAGCGATGATCAGGAGCTCCTTGCCGTCCTGGATCACCTTGTCGACGATCGGCAGCAGGTCCTTGATGTTCGAGATCTTCTGGTTGGCGATCAGGATGTAGGGGTCTTCGAAGACCGCTTCCTGACGCTCCGGGTCGGTCACGAAGTAGGGGTTCAGGTAGCCCTTGTCGAAGCGCATACCTTCGGTCAGCTCGAGCTCGGTGCCGAACGTGTTCGACTCCTCGACGGTGACGACGCCTTCCTTGCCCACCTTGTCGATGGCTTCGGCGATCAGGGCGCCGATCTCGGGGTCAGCGGCGGAGATCGACGCGGTAGCGGCGATCTGCTCCTTGGACTCGACTTCCTTCGCACCAGCGAGCAGCTCGTCGGTGACAGCCTTGACGGCCTTCTCGATGCCCTTCTTGAGCGAAATCGGGTCGGCGCCGGCCGCGACGTTGCGCAGGCCCTCGCGCACGAGCGCCTGGGCGAGCACGGTTGCGGTCGTGGTGCCGTCACCGGCGACGTCGTCGGTCTTCTTGGCGACTTCCTTGACGAGTTCCGCGCCGATCTTCTCGTACGGGTCCTCGAGCTCGATCTCCTTGGCGATCGAAACGCCGTCGTTCGTGATCGTGGGGGCTCCCCACTTCTTCTCGAGCACGACGTTGCGGCCGCGGGGGCCGAGCGTCACCTTGACGGCGTCGGCGAGGGTGTTCAGGCCGCGCTCGAGGCCGCGACGGGCCTCCTCGTCGAAAGCGATCATCTTTGCCATGTGTGTCGTCCCTCCCGGACGGGGCTAGGTCTTAGCACTCACCGATCTGGAGTGCTAACCCATTCTGGCACTCGCCCATGGGGAGTGCAAGCCGCGCACGACGAAGACGACGAAGAGACGGATGCCGCGGCATCCGTCTCTTCTGAAACCTGGTCGACGCGGTGGCTAGACCACCCGCACCGACTCCGCCTGCGGGCCCTTCTGGCCCGTCCCGACGGTGAATTCGACCTTCTGTCCCTCTTCGAGAACGCGGAAACCGGTCATGTCGATGTTCGAGTAGTGGACGAACACGTCTTGACCGTCATCGACGGTGATGAAGCCGTATCCCTTCTCGGCGTTGAACCACTTGACGGTGCCTTGGGCCATGGGTACTCCTGATGCTGGTAGGACACCGTCATCGTATGCACCGGAATCGACCCGAAACGGTCGTAGGACGAAGTATTGACACGCGCGTCTTCACCTTGTTACGGCCCGGAAACACGCGGGCCGCGCGGGTCAGGCCGTGGGCTCGGGAGTGGGCGCACCGGCCGCGGTGCGGTCGAGGCCGATGACGATCGTGAGCTGCTTCGTGGCGCCTTCGTCGACCTCGGTTGCGGGGTCGTCGGTCGGTTGATAAATGTCGCTCTGGGCCACTGCCGCGCCGCCGATCACGTTAGCGAGCCCCAACGCCGCGGCGTAGTCAGCATCCGTCGCATAGTAGACCGTCGTCTCGGGGAAGTCGTCGGTCCCGGCCTGCCCCGCCAGGACGGTGTCGGGGACCCACCCGGCGGCGATGAGCTGGTCTTTCAGCTGCGTGGCAAGGCCGGTCTCTGGCGTCGCGTTGAGGATCAGAACCGAGTAGGACGTGTCGACGACGGGGTCCACGGTGACCGTCGGGGTGGGCTCGGGAGTGGGCTCGGGAAACAGCACGATGCGCCCAGAAACCACGAACATCGCGAAGATCCCCACCGCGATCAGGATGACAGTGGCAAGTGCCGCCCAGAAGAAGACGACTCCGCCGCGCATGTGCGGCTGCTCCGCACGGTGTGCACCGACTCGACCGACATCCTCGGGCAGGTCGTCGAATCGATCGCGCGGGAACTCGGAGTTCGGCATCAGACGATCGTACCGATGCCGCCGAGGGAAACTGTGCGCGGGCGGGCGCCAGGCTCGCCACTGGCCGCACCGGATCGATTGCTGCCACGGCCGTGCTCGCGGAGTCGGCGAAGTCGGCCCATCAGCAGCGGATCGTATGCCTGCGCATCGACCGAATCCAGCATCCGAACCAGCAACTGGTAATACCGAGCGGGCGACATGCCGAGCGTCTGGCGGATCTGTTCTTCTTTCGCCCAGCCTCGCAACCGACACGACGACTCGAAGTCGAGAATCGCGCGCTCACGCTCGTTCAGGGGCACGGTGAGAGGTTATCGGCGAGCACCGACATCCGGCGCGCGCCACTCCACCCATCCGCCGAGTGGGTCGACGACGGCGAGCGCCCGCTCGTCCATACCCAGGACGAAGCCGGGCCGGCCCGCGGCATCCGCGCCCCAGCGATCGTGGAGCCCGGGCGGATCGATGGAGATCCAGTGTGTACCGGGGCGTGCGGCGCGAAGTGCGTCTATGTGCTCGAAGACCCGCGTGCGTCCGGCTCTGGCGATGTGGGGAAGCACGCCCGGGGTGGTCACGACCAGCGTGGCGTCGCCAGGTGCTTCGGCGGCGAGCTGCGCGAGCAGGCCGTCGGCGGTGGCATCTCCTGAAATGAGCGTCGGGGGTTCCGCACGCACGACGTCGAGCGCCGCGACGATCCGCTCGCGTCGCCCCTCCTCCCCCGGCCAGACCAGCGAGGTCAGGAAGCGACGGTCGGCCTCGGATGCCGCATCCAGCGGCGCCAGGTCGATACCGGCACGCCACACGACCTCGGGCAGGTGCAGACTCGGCAGACCCCGGGCGCTGCTTCGAAGCACGACAGGTGATTGACCACCGGCCGGGTCGAGGTCTTGTCCACTCTCGTACCGGTATGAGTAGCGATCGGGGTAGAGACACAGGCCGGCGCTCGCGCCGACCTCGAGAAGCGCAATCGGGCCGTCGATGAGGCTCAGCGCGGGCAGCAGAGCTGCGCATCGCAGCGGTTCGTTGGTCTGCAGACCGCGCGCAGCGCACTCCGCCGCCACGCCGTCGATGTTCGCCGCCAGCCACTGCGACCAGGCTGCATACCCGCCTTCGGTCGCGCCCAGCATCCGGGTCACCGCGAACACGAGCGGAGGCTGACGCCGCCCCTCGGGGATACGTGCGAGCAGGCGCTGCGCGTCAGGATCGGCCGCGACGCCCCTGGCCCATTCCTCATATACGTCAGAGCGCCCCGGCGCCTCCTGCGTTGCGAAGCGGCGATAGCGTTCCGCGACACGGCCGGCCTCCGCATCCGGGGATGACACCATGCCCCCATTGTGGAACAGTCCGTCGCCACTTCGTGTTGACTTGTGGTGAGGAGGAGCAATGTCCTATCGCACCGAGAAGTCCGAGTCCGAGTGGCGCGCAGAGCTCAGCGCCGACCAGTACGCGGTTTTGCGCGAAGCGGCAACCGAGCGTCCCTGGACCGGTGAACTGCTCGACGAGAGTCGAGCCGGTCTGTACGCCTGCGCTGCGTGCGGCAACGAGCTGTTCAAGAGCGGCACGAAGTTCGACTCGCACTGCGGGTGGCCGAGCTTCTACGAGTCGGTTCGCCCCGAGGCTGTCGAACTCATCGAGGACCGCAGCCACGGCATGGTGCGCACCGAGGTGCGGTGCGCCCAGTGCGGATCCCACCTCGGCCACGTGTTCCCCGATGGATTCGGCACGCCCACCGGCGACCGGTACTGCATGAACTCGATCGCCCTGACCTTCACGCCCGAAGAGTCCTGAGCGTCCGTCACCTCACGCGCGCGCTCCGGGCCGCGTGTGAGGCCACGGCACAACCACGATGGCGACCGACGCTACGGCGATGAGAGCCACCAGCACCTCGTGCCCAAGGCCGGGGCTTGCGGGCGCCGGCCAAAACGCGTCAAGAACAAGAGCAGTCGCCAGCTGGCCGACCACCGAGCCAAGCACGAGCAACAGCACGCCCGTGCGGCGGACGAGAGCTGCCGACAGCAGGATGTACCCGACCCCCAGCGCGCCGCCCGCATAGGGCCACGGATCGCTCGGCCACCGCTCCGGCAACCCCACGATCGCCACGTGGACAGCGGCGATCAGCACGAGCGCGATCGTTCCGCCAAGAAAGTTGACGGCGGTAGCAGCTATCGCTGAGCCGGTCGCGCCGCGAAGCCGACCGTTCGTGGCCTGCTGCCAGGCAACGCCGCCCCCGGCGAGGAGCGGCAGGATCAGCATCCACCAGGGCACCCCAGTGAGGTTCCCCCCGGTCACCGAGATCCCGACGGCGAGCAGGGCGACAGCGCCGCCGATAACCCGCCGGATCGTGACCGGGACCACGCCGGACGGCCCGTAACCGACCCGGTCGATCACGATGCCGAAGACGATCTGGCCGGCGACGAATCCGACCGTGAACAGCGACACCCCGATGATGCCGGCCGTGATGCTCTGGCTGGATACCGTGAAGGCTCCCGCGAGGCCGCCCGCCAGCATCCACCACCGGATGCCGCCAGCGCTGATGCCGGCCCGTAACGCGCGGATTCCTCGACGGCCCGCGGGCGTCAACGCCGCGATGACGGTGATGAGCACGAGGCCGGAACCGAACGAGAACGCCGCGGCGAGAGTGCTGTCGTCGATGCGGTGACCGAGTTGGCCGTTAGCTCGCACCTGAAGGGCGGTGAGGGCACCGACGAGGGCAGTACCGAGAAGCCCGAGGGCCGTCGCTGCTCTGCCGGACGTCACCGGTTCATTCTGCCGGACGGGGCGCGTGTGGAGCCGACGACGGGACGTGAAC
>NZ_DBHD01000059.1:0-11319 GCF_002296025.1 Microbacterium sp. UBA837 | reverse complement strand
GTGATCTCGGCATCCGGGTGCACCGACCACTCGGCGAGCAAGCCCAGTGATCCGACCGCGACGGCGTGGCCTTCGACGACCCCCGTCGCACCCCGCCCCGCCACGGACGAGAACGACTCCACCTCGGGAAGCGGGCCCCCGGCCGCCGCGGAACCCGCGATCGCCCGGGCGATAGGGTGTTCGGATGCCGACTCCACCGCACCGGCCAGACGCAGCACCTCGGCGGCATCCTCGCCCGGCACGGGCAGCACGTCCACGAGCGTCATCCGGCCCTCGGTCACGGTTCCGGTCTTGTCGAGCACGACAGTGTCGACGCGCCGGGTCGACTCCAGAATCTGCGGCCCCTTGATCAGGATGCCGAGCTGCGCGCCGCGGCCGCTGCCGACCAGGAGGGCTGTCGGTGTCGCCAGTCCCAGTGCGCACGGGCAGGCGATGATCAGCACGGCGATCGCCGCCGTCAGCGCCAACGCCGTGCCTCCGCCGAGCAGCAGCCAGGTCACGAGAGTCCCGACGGCGATCACGATGACGATCGGCACGAACACCCCCGCGACGCGGTCGGCCAGTCGCTGTACCTCGGCCTTGCCAGCCTGAGCCTGTTCCACCAGGCGCGCCATTTGCGCCAGCTGCGTCTGCTCGCCCACGCGCGTGGCGCGCACCACGAGACGGCCCCCGACGTTGACCGTCGCGCCCACGACCGCGTCACCCTCGCTGACCTCGACGGGAACCGACTCGCCCGTGATCGTCGAGGTGTCCACGGCCGAGGTCCCCGACACGACAACCCCGTCGGTCGCGATGCGCTCGCCGGGGCGCACGACGAATTCGTCGCCGACGCGAAGCTGAGCGACAGGGACCCGCACCTCCGCGCCACCGCGAAGCAGCGCGGCATCCTTTGCGCCGACCTCCAGCAGTGCCCGAACTGCCTGGCTCGCGCGCCGCTTCGCGCGCACCTCCAGGTAGCGACCGAGCAGCAGGAACGTCGTGACTCCCGCGGCAACCTCGAGGTAGATCGTGTTTCCGGCTTCGCCCGGCTGCGCGATCCACGTGAAGCCGTGGGTCATTCCCGGCATCCCGGCGCCGCCGAAGAACAGCGCGTACAGCGACCACAGGTAGGCGGCCGAGACCCCCATCGAGACGAGAGTGTCCATGGTGACAGCGCCGTGGCGCAGATTGATCGCCGTGGCGCGGTGGAACGGCCACGCAGCCCACACGACGACGGGTGAGGCAAGCGCCAGCGATGCCCACTGCCAGTAGGTGAACTGCAGCGCGGGGATCATTGCGAGCAGGATCACCGGCACCGACAGCACCGCCGCCCCGATCAGGCGCTGGCGCAGCGAGGCGAGCTCGGGATCGGTCGCCGGCTCGTCGGTCTCGGGCACCGGCGGCGCGGGCACTGTGGCCGTGTACCCGGTGCGTTCGACCTCGGCGATGAGGGCTGCAGCATCGGCGCGCGACTCGTTCGCGTTCGCCGGGACGTCATCGATTCGGACGACGGCTTTCTCGGTGGCGTAGTTGACGGATGCCGACACCCCCGGCATCCGGTTCAGTCGCTTCTCGATACGCGCGGCGCACGAGGCGCACGTCATCCCACCGATCTGAAGCTCGATCGGTGCTGAGCTGCCCCCGCCGGCAGGTGCGGCTGTCGTCACCGTCGCGCGGCCTGGTAGCCGGCCTCGTCGACGGCGGTCAGCACTGCAGTGTCGTCGAGGGTCTCGGCGGTGACCGTCAGGAGGCCGGTTGCAGCGCTGACCTCGACCGCGGATACGCCCGGGATTCGCGAGACCTCGTCGCGCACGGCGTGCTCGCAGTGGCCGCAGGTCATTCCGGTGACGACGTATTCGTGGTTTGTCATGGCGGGTTCCTCCCGTGAGAGTACGGCTATCTCGATACCCCTGAGGGGTATGCATCTCAACGATACGCCCATCCCCGGCATTCCCGCGCCGTCGATCGCGACGGATACCGGCGCCAGGTAACGATTTGACGGCGTTACACATCGTTAACGCACCGCAACACACGCGAGACCAGTCCGCGGATAAGTTATTGGCACTGTGCGGGCTCTTTGGCGACCCGCATCCATTCACAGCAAGGAGCATCATGGGCGTCTTCACACGATCCCGCGCCGGCTCGATCCTCGGCGGTATCGCCGTGGTCGGTGTCAGCGCGGTCTTCCTGGCGGGTTGCGCCGGCGACTCTGGCGGCGGGAACGGTACCAGCGAGCCCGCGGGCGAATCCCTCGACCTCAAGATCGGCACGGCGCTGCCCGTGACCGGCAACCTGGCCTTCCTCGGCCCGCCGGAAATCGCGGGTACCGAGTACGCCGCATCCGAGGTCAACGCCGCAAACGCGGGCGTGACCATCGAGATGATCCAGGGCGATTCGGGTGACACCGACAACAAGGCCTACGAGACCGAGATCCCGCGTCTTCTCAACGAGGGCGTCTCCGCGATCATCGGTGCTGCCTCATCGGGCACCTCGCTGCAGTTCATCGACCAGGTGGTCGGCGCCGGCGTCATCCAGTTCTCGCCCGCCAATACCTCGGCTGCATTCTCGACCTACGACGACAACGGCCTCTACTTCCGCACGGCGCCGTCTGACACCCTGCAGGGTGAGGTGCTCGGAAACCTGATCGCCGAGTCCGGTGCGCAGACCCTGGGCATGATCGTCCTCAACGACTCGTACGGCACCGGCCTCGCGAGCTTCGTCAAGGACGCGTTCGAGGCCGCGGGCGGGACCGTCGTCGCCGAGCCCACCTACAACACGGGTGACACGAACTTCTCGGCTCAGATCTCGGAGGTCGTCGCTGCCAACCCCGACGCGATCGCCCTGATCACGTTCGAAGAGGTCAAGACCATGCTGCCCGAGCTGTTCGCCGCAGGCGTGCCCGCCGACAAGCTGTACTTCGTCGACGGCAACCTGTCGAACTTCGGTAGCAACGGCATCGACGTGGGTGGATCGCTTGAAGGGGCCAAGGGTACGCTGCCCGGTCTCTCGATCGACACGATCACCGACTTCACCGACTCGCTCCAGACCTTCTGGACCGACGAGGGCAACGAGGAGCTGACGGAGTTCAGCTACGCCGCCGAGTCGTACGACGCCGTCATCCTGCTCGCGCTCGCTGCTCTGGCCGCCGGTTCGACCGACGGCGCAGCGATCGCCGACAAGCTGCAGGAAGTTTCCGGCGGTTCGGGCGACGGTACTGCCTGCACCTCGTTCGCCGAGTGCGCCGAGATCATCAACGGCGGCGGAGTCGCTGACTACAACGGCATCTCCGGTCCGATCACGTTCGACGACGTGGGCGACCCCACCGAGGCGTCGATCGGCATCTACGAGTACACCGCCGACAACGACTACGTCGCATACCAGTAAGCCTCACGGCTAGCGAGCGGGGCTCCGACCTTCGGGTCGGGGCCCCGCTTCCGTTGTGTGCGGCATCCGTGCGACCGGCCGAGCTGCGCGCCGAACCCACAGCATCCGTGCTGACCCCACACGATTCCTGCGTCGGAAGGTGTGGGCTCGCGCACGAAGGTGTGGGTTCGCGAGTGGGTGGGGAGGTGGATGCCTCGAGGCATGGTGCGGGCATCGTGCGGGGGTGACGGGCCGGTGTGAGGTGCCGAACCCACAGCATCCGTGCTGAGCCCACAGGTTTCGGGGGTGAAGAGGTGTGGGTTCGCGCGCGACGGTGTGGGTTCGCGCCTCGAGGCGGGGGGTCCCGCGGGAGCGAGGGATGCCGCGGCGCGGGGCTAGGCGCCGAGGGTGCCGAGGTAGAGGCCGATGACCTTCGGGTCGTTGAGCAGCTCACGGCCGGTGCCGGTGTAGGCATCCTTGCCCTGATCGAGCACATAGCCGCGGTCGCAGATCTGCAGGCACCGGCGAGCGTTCTGCTCGACCATGATCGTCGTCACCCCGGCCTTGTTGATCTCCGAGACCCGCAGGAACGCGTCATCCTGCCGGGCGGGGGACAGGCCCGCCGAGGGCTCGTCGAGCAGGATGACGGCAGGATCCATCATGAGAGCACGACTCATCGCCACCATCTGGCGCTCACCGCCCGACAGCGACCCGGCGCGCTGGTTCAGCCGCTTGCCGAGCTCCGCGAAGATGCCGGTGACGAACTCCAGGCGTTCGGTGTAGAGCTTGGGGCGCTGGAACAGACCCATCTGCAGGTTCTCGGCGATCGTGAGGCTCGGGAAGACGTTGTTGGTCTGCGGGACGAACCCGACGCCCTTGGCGACGAGCTTGTTCGCCTTGAGGCCCGTGATCTTCTCGCCGTTGAGCGAAATGTCGCCCTGGCGTACCTTCACCTGACCGAAGATCGCCTTCAGCAGCGTGGACTTGCCGGCGCCGTTCGGGCCGATGATGCCGATGAGCTCGCCGTCCCAGGCGGTCAGGGTCGCGCCGTTGAGGATGTTCACCCCGGGCAGATATCCGGCGTGAACCTCGTCGACCAGGACGACCGGCGTGCCCTCACGGACGGGGGGACGCTCGTCGGTGGCGGCTGCATCGGTCATGACTTCTCCGTCCCGGTGCCCTCGCCCGGCTCTCGCGATGTGCCGGGGGCGGCATCCGACTGGTGGTGATGCGACTTTTCGATGGCCTCGTCGAACTCCTGAACCTCCTGCTGCAACTCGATGGCGGCGGTGTTGAGTTCGCCGGGCACGCGCCCGGTGACAACGCCGAGGTCGACATCCTGATGCGAGCCGAGGTAGGCATCGATCACCGCGGGGTTCTGCATGACCGTGTCGGGCGGACCCTCGGCGACGATCTTGCCCTCGGCCATCACGACGACCCAGTCGGCGATGTGACGGACCATGTGCATGTCGTGCTCGACGAACAGCACCGTCATGCCCTCGTCCTTCAGGTCGAGGATGTGATCCAGCAGTGACTGCGTGAGAGCGGGGTTCACACCCGCCATCGGCTCATCGAGCATGACGAACTGCGGCGAGCTCATGAGTGCGCGGGCCATTTCGAGGAGCTTGCGCTGCCCACCCGAGAGGCTCGCCGCGAAGTCGGTCTCCTTCGCGTCGAGCTTGAACTTCTTCAGCAGCACGCGGGCGCGCTCTTCGATCTCGACATCCTGCTTTCGCCACAGGAACGGGAACAGCGACGCGAAGAAGCTCTCGCCGCGCTGCTCCGTCGCACCGAGCTTCATGTTCTCGAGCACGGTCAGAAGGCCCAGCGCCTTGGTCAGCTGGAACGTGCGCACCGCACCCATCCGCGACACCTTGAACGCGGGAACTCCCGCAAGGGCTGTGCCATCGAACTTCCAGGACCCCTCGTCGGGCTTGTCGAAGCCGGTCAGCAGGTTGAAGAACGTCGTCTTTCCGGCACCGTTGGGTCCGATGAGAGCGGTGATGGCATTCCGCGGGATCTCGAGATGCTCGACATCCACGGCGGTCAGGCCGCCGAACGTGCGCTTGACACCGTCCGCGACGATGATCGGGTCGACCTTGGCGACACCGGGGCGGATCTCACCCTCATGAAGGCCAGTCGTCTTGGGACGCGCTACCGGCGCGAGCGGCTCATCGGACAAAGCTCAACTCCTTCTTGTTCCCGAGGATCCCCTGCGGGCGGAAGATGATCAGCAGCATGAGCGCGACCCCGATCAGGACGAAGACCGACTGCTGTGCCTGCTCGCGCGAGAGGAAGGGCAGGAGCCCGGCATCCACCAGCGCGGGAAGGAGGTTGGAGAGGAACGCTCGCACAACCCAGAACAGCACAGCGCCGAGCACCGGGCCGAAGATCGTGGCGGCCCCACCCAGCAGGAGCGCCGTCCAGATGAAGAAGGTCTGGGAGGTCACATAGACGTTGGGGTTGACGTTCGTTCCCATCGCCGTGACGATGCCGCCCGCCGCGATGATGACGCCACCGATGACGAGGGCCTGCATCTTGAACGAGAACACGTTCTTACCCAGGGACCGCACGGCATCCTCGTCTTCACGGATGCCCTTGATGACGCGTCCCCAGGGGCTGCGCATCAGCGACCAGGTGAACAGCACCGCGACCGCGGTCAGCGCGACGCCGATGATGATCACCCACCACTGGTCGCTCGTGTAGGTCCACGGGCCGAATCCATAGGTGCCCTGCGGGAGCGGGTTTGCCGCCCGGAACTCCGCCTGGAAGCCGAACAGCCCGTCGGCGGAGCCCGTGACGTCCTTATAGGCGGTCGACAGGAACAGCAGGCGCACGACCTCGGCTGCGGCGATCGTCACGATCGCGAGGTAGTCGCCGCGAAGCCGCAGCGTCGGGATGCCGAGAATGAGCGCGAACACGGCGGCGAGGACGAATCCGACGAGCGCTGCTGCCCACCACGGCAGCCCGAGCGTCAGGATCGAGATTGCGAAACCGTAGGCTCCGACGGCCATGAAGCCGGCGACACCCATGTTCAGCAGGCCCGCGAAGCCGAAGTGGATCGACAGGCCGATCGCCGCCAGCGCGAAGCCGAAGGTCGTGGGGCTGAGGATCTGGCTCAGCGTGTTGTTCAGGATCTGACCGAAGTCCATCGTCGTGCCCCCTTCAGCCCACTCGCTCTTTTCGACCCAGGATGCCCTGCGGTCGGAAGAGGAGGATCAGGATCAGGACGACCAGCGCGCCCACGTATTTGAGGTCGTCGGGAACCCCGAACAGGCTTGTCGTTTCGACCAGGATGCCGACGATCAGAGATCCGACGAGGGCGCCCAGTGCCGTACCGAGGCCGCCGAGCACGACAGCCGCGAACAGCAGCAGCAGGATGCTGGTTCCCATGTCCCACTTGATACCGGGGCGGAAGTAGGCCCACAGGACACCGGACAGGCCGGCAAGCGCCGCCGCGAGGATCCAGACGATCCGGACGATCCCGTCCACGTCGATTCCGGATGCCGCTGCCAGGGACGGGTTGTCAGAGACCGCCCGGGTCGCGCGACCGATCCGGCTGCGCGTGAGCCACAGCGCGAAGATGATGATCACGACGACCGAGATCAGCATGCTGACCAGATCCATCCAGGTCAGCACGATCGACCCGGGCAGGGGGATGACGCCCGACAGGGGATTCGGCAGCTGCAGCGTGCCACCGCCGACGAACATCTGGAAGATATAGCGCAGGGCGAGCGAGAGGCCGATCGAGACGATCATGAGCTGCACGACGCCGAGGCCCCTTCGGCGCAGGGGACGCCAGAGACCGGCATCCATCGCGTACCCGAACGCCCCCGAAACGATCACCGCCAGCGGGACGGCCACCAGCAGCGGCAGACTCAACCCCACGGCGAACAGCAGCGCTATCAGCGCCCCGAACGTCACCATCTCGCCGTGGGCGAAGTTCGAGATCCCCGTCGTGCCATAGACCAGCGAGAGACCGATCGCGGCCAGCGCCAGCATCAAACCGAAGTTGACGCCATTGACCAGGCGCTCCACGAGCTGGTCGACGAACCCGGTGGTGTTCCGCTCGCCCTCGCCGATGAAGAAGTTCGTCGTCACGCGGCCGCCGGGCCCGACCGTGACCTCGCGGACGTTGGGAGAGGTGTCTTCGCCCGTCTCGTCGATCACCGCAATGCCCTCGGGGAGGGTGTCTTCGTTGAGTGTCACGGTGTAGTCGGCATTGCGCTCAGGAACCCCCACCGCCCACTGCCCGTCGGCATCCGTCTCGACCGTTTGCTCGCCGCCGGGGCCGTCCACCGTCAGTTCGACGCCCTCGAGCGGCTCACCCTCGAGCTGCACATTCCCGCTGATGCGGTAGGGATCGTCGTCCGCGGCGTGAGCGGCAGTCGGCAGGGCGAGAAGGCCCACGAGGGTCAGTGCCAACGCGAGAAATACGCCGAGGCGATTCCGCGTCGTCCTGGCTGGGGCATTCGGATGTGGCACTCAGACCTCCCGGACGGCAACGGCCGAGGAAGTCGCTTCGACCGTGATAGACGACCGTACGAGCGTAATGTGTCGGCGGTGTTTCCGGGGCATATTCGGCTGAGAACGATCCCAATCCGTTGCCGAGCCCACCGCGGCCGCCGCCCGGGAATGCCGGCGTGCCCGCGAACGTAGAATTCTCTATAAGGCTCGCGACCGCAGGAGAAGCATGGACACTCACGACCCGTTCGGATTCGTCGGACTCACCTATGACGACGTGCTTCTGCTGCCGGGTCACACTGACGTCATCCCGAGCGAGGCCGACACCTCATCGCGGGTGACGCGCCGCATCACCGTTGCGATCCCGCTCATTTCCAGCGCGATGGACACCGTCACCGAGGCGCGGATGGCGATCGCGGTCGCCCGAGAGGGAGGCCTCGGCATCCTGCACCGGAACCTCTCGATCGAAGATCAGGCATCTCAGGTCGACCGCGTCAAGCGCAGCGAGTCGGGCATGATCTCCGACCCCGTGACCACGACTCCCGACGCCACGATCGAAGAGGTCGACGCGATGTGCGCGACCTACCGCATCTCGGGCCTCCCCGTCGTCGACGACGACGGGACGCTCGTCGGCATCGTCACCAACCGCGACATGCGGTTCGTGTCGGGCTTCGAGCGCAAGACCACCCTCGTCAAGGACGTCATGACCAGCGAGGGTCTCATCACGGCTCCCGTCGGGATCGGCGCGAACGATGTCATCGCCACCTTCGCCAAGCATCGCGTCGAGAAGCTCCCGCTCATCGACGATAACGGCAAGCTCGCTGGCCTGATCACCATCAAGGACTTCGATAAGAGCGAGAAGTACCCGCTTGCCACCAAGGATGAGCACGGCCGCCTGCGCGTGGGTGCTGCGATCGGGTTCTTCGGCGACGCGTGGGAACGCGCCGAGGCGCTGCGGGATGTCGGGGTGGATGTTCTCGTCGTCGACACCGCCAACGGTCAGTCGGCGGGCGTCATCGACATCGTGCGACGGCTCAAGGCTGATCCGTCATTCGCGGGCATCGACATCATCGGCGGCAACGTCGCGACCCGTGAAGGCGCGCAAGCACTCATCGACGCCGGGGTGGATGCCGTGAAGGTCGGCGTGGGCCCCGGGTCGATCTGCACGACCCGCATTGTCGCCGGCGTCGGCGTTCCGCAGATCACTGCGATCTACGAGGCCTTCCAGGCTGCGCGAGAGGCCGGGGTTCCGGTCATCGCCGACGGTGGCCTGCAGTACTCGGGCGACATCGCCAAGGCCCTGGTCGCGGGCGCGGACTCGGTCATGATCGGGTCGCTGTTCGCCGGCACCGACGAAGCCCCGGGCGAGATCGTCTTCCAGGGCGGCAAGCAGTTCAAGCAGTACCGGGGCATGGGATCGCTCGGTGCGCTGCAGACGCGCGGCAAGAAGACCTCGTACTCGAAGGACCGTTACTTCCAGGCCGACGTCCCCACCGACGACAAGCTCATCCCCGAGGGCATCGAGGGGCAGGTCGCCTATCGCGGTCCGCTCGCGGCAGTCGCCTACCAGCTCGTCGGTGGCCTGCGGCAGTCCATGTTCTACGTCGGTGCCCGCACGGTCGAGGAGCTCAAGGCCAAGGGCAAGTTCGTCCGAATCACCGCTGCCGGCCTCAAGGAGTCGCACCCGCACGACGTGCAGATCGTCGTCGAGGCCCCGAACTACAAGCGCTGACGCGTAGCATCCGTCTGGTTCGCGGCCTCCGTCTCGCGCGCGGCATCCGTCTGGCGCGCGCGAAGTTCGTCTGGTGCGCGCGAAGTCCGCAGATTCGCGCGAACCTCGCACTTTCTGCCCCGAATCCTGTGGAGTAGGGGCGAGTCTGCGGAGTTCGTGGGGTGCCAGAACCGCGCCGGCTGGACTCCTCCCCAGCGTCGCCGGGCCGTGAAGAGCGTGCAGAAGGATGCCGCTTGCGGTCGCGCCACCCGCCGGCGACGCACGCTGGCGAGGTGACGCCAGAGCTCGAACAGTGGTTGCGGGAACGTGGCGGAATCGCGCACCGGAGCGACATCCTGCGTGCTGGGTACAGGGTCGCGGCCTTGCGGGGGTTCGTACGGGACGGGAGGGCGCGAGTCATCCGTCGTGCGTGGGTGACCCTTCCGGAAGCGGCGCCGGATCTCGTCACGGCGGCCACCGCGGGCGGCCGGATTTCGTGTCTGTCCCTTGCGCGCAGACGGGGGTGGTGGATGCCGCCCGACATGGATCTGCATCCCCACGTGCATATGGTTCCCGGCTCCGGTTCCGCGCGCCTGCCTGACGGATGGCCAGGACGGCTCCACTGGACTATCCCTCTCTCCCCGCCAGGATGGGGCCTCATGGCGACCGTCGAGGATGCGCTGGCTCACGTCGCTGGATGCGTCCCCCACGACGCTGCTCTCGCCGTGTGGGAGTCCGCGGCTCGTGTGGAGGGTCTTGCGCCGGAGGCGCTCAGGCGCATCCCCTGGACCTCGCGGGCCGCGCGAGACCTGGCCGGGGAGGTTGTCGGGCTCTCTGATTCGGGGCTGGAGGCCCTCGTCGTCCTGCCGCTGCGCCGCTGGGGCGTTCCGGTCGTGCAACAGGCGAGGATCGCCGGACGGTTCGTCGACCTTCTGATCGGCGAGCGGCTCGTGCTGCAGATCGACGGGTTCGCGCATCACTCCTCAAGCGCGCAGCGCACGAAGGACATCGCGCACGACGCCGAGCTTGCGCTTCGCGGATACACCGTCATGCGCCTGAGCTACGCGCAGATCGTTCACGACTGGCCGGCGGTTGAGCGCAGCATCCGTCGCGCCCTCGCGGCCCGCCTGCACCTCGCATCCTGACCACGCCCGCTACTGCCCGCCGCGCCTGTGCTCGCACGTGCGGACTGCCCCGTTCCGCGCATGTCCCCAAACGCCAAGTTCGCAGGATGCGGCGGCAATCGTGCGGAGTTGGCGTGATTCTGCGAACTTCGCGGTGCCAAGCTCGGCCCCGGTACGGGGTGGTCGAGCCGCGGGCGCGCGCGTAGGGTCGGGGCATGTGCCGGAACATCCATACCCTCCACAACTTCGAGCCCGCCGCGACCTCGGATGAGGTTCACGCTGCAGCCCTCCAGTACGTGCGCAAGATCGCCGGGACGACCAAGCCGTCCAAGGCGAACCAGGATGCCTTCGACCGCGCCGTCCACGAGATCGCCCACGCCACCCAGCACCTGCTCGACGACCTCGTCGCCGTGACGCCGCCGAAAAACCGCGAAGAAGAGGCCGCCAAGGCTCGTGCGCGCGCCGTCGCGTCGGGGCGCTACTCGGTCGCTTAGGGCAGCTCGCGGCATCCGTTCGCCCGCTGCCCGCGCGGCCCAAGCTCGCAGAACCGCGCGAAGTTCGCAGGATTCCGGCCTGCGGATGCGGAGGTGGTGCGATTCTGCGCAGTTGGTGTGGCTGCGCGCCCGCCGGACCGCGGGCGCCGGTGCGGGGCTAGCGTAGGGACATGTCACTTCCCCC
>NZ_DBHD01000138.1:0-7330 GCF_002296025.1 Microbacterium sp. UBA837 | reverse complement strand
ACACCACTCCCAGGGACGTCACCTGTCAGACGCGGCATGATCCCTGCCCACATCTACAACGACGAAGAGATCTTCGCGCTCGAGCGGGAGCGCTTGTTCAGTCGCGCGTGGATCTTCGTGGGTCACGAATCAGAGATCCCTCAGCCCGGCGACTACGTGGTGCGGCGAGTGCTCGACGACTCGTTCATCGTGGTGCGCGACGAGAGTGGCTCCGTCAAGGCGATGTTCAACATGTGCCTGCACCGAGGAATGCAGGTGTGCCGGGCGGAAATGGGCAACGCCTCGCACTTCCGCTGCCCGTATCACGGCTGGTCGTACCGCAACGACGGACGAATCGTGGGGCTGCCGTTCCACGAAGAGGCGTACGGTGGCGAGGCTGGCTTCAATCGCAAGGGAGCCCGCCTGCTTCCGGCGCCGAGCCTCGACAGCTACAACGGGTTGATCTTCATCAGCATGGATCCGGATGCGCCACCGCTGATCGACTACCTCGGCGATTTCGCTTTCTATCTCGACTACTACACGAAGCAGAGCTCCTCGGGCATCGAGCTCCGCGGCCCGCAGCGCTGGCGGGTGAAGGCGAACTGGAAGATCGGCGCAGAGAACTTCGCCGGCGACATGTACCACACGCCACAGACCCACACCTCGGTGGTCGAGATCGGCCTCTTCCGCGAACCGAAGGCGGAGAAGCGTAAAGACGGCAACACGTACTGGGCGGGCAACGGCGGAGGCACGACCTACAAGCTTCCGGAGGGAACGCTCGAGGAGCGGCTGCGCTACGTGGGCTACCCCGACGAGATGATCGACCGGATGAAGGAGGTCTGGTCCCAGGACCAGCTCAATGTGATCGGCGAGAACGGCTTCATGATCTCGGCGGCCTCGATCTTCCCGAACATGAGCTTCGTGCACAACTGGCCGAAGGTGGAAGACGGCGACGACGTGCTCCCGTTCATCTCGATCCGTACCTGGCAGCCGATCAGCGAGAACGAGACCGAGGTGCTTTCCTGGTTCGCCGTCGACGCAGCGGCACCGGAGGAGTTCAAGGCTCTGTCGTACAAGGCGTACCTGATGTGCTTCGGCAGCACGGGGATGTTCGAGCAGGACGATGTGGAGAACTGGGTGTCCCTTACGAACACCGCGAAAGGGAATATGGCGCGGCGCTTGCTGCTGAACAGCCGGATGGGCGTGCTGAAAGACGGCAGATTCGTCGTGGAGCCGCTCGGACCGGACGCGTTCTCTGGCCCGGGCGTGGCCCACGTCGGTTACGGAGAGTACAACCAGCGGCATCTGCTCGAGCGCTGGGCGGACTACCTCGAGACGGAGCCGACCGCGCTGATCATCTCGTCGGTGGGGATGCCGGAGGGGCTGTCATGACCGAGGCGCGCTGGGTTCGACTGAAAGAGTCGCCGCTCGGAGCACATACGACCAAAGCCACGCGGGTGGGGAGTTCGTTGTCGTTCTCGGACGGCCTGCATCTGGAGACGCACAGGTGGCTCGTCGAAGAGGCATACATCCTCGACGAGCAGCGGTACGAGGACTGGCTCGACCTCATCGCCGACGATGTGCACTACATCATGCCCGTGCAGGTCACTACCGCGCTCGGCGCCGGGTACTCGACGTCTCCGGGCATGGCGCATTGGGACGAGAACAAGTACTCCCTGAGCCGGCGGGTCGCCCGCTTCCTCACGGAACACGCCTGGACAGAGGATCCGCCCTCCCGGCTCCGTCACTTCGTCACGAACGTGCGCACCTTCGAGAGCGACGTCCCGGGCGAGGTCGTCGTCGATTCTGCGGTGCTTCTTTTCCGCAGTCGCGGCGACGTGCACGAGCCCGCGGTGATCTCGGCCGGCCGCGAAGACGTTCTGCGACGTGTCGGCGGCGGGTTGCAGCTCGCACGCCGAACCATCACGGTCGACGAGTCGGTCTTGCGCACACAGAATCTGGCGATCTTCCTATGAAACTCGAATGGGAAGGCGAAGAGGACGACCGCATCGCGGCCATCGCAGCAGCAGACGAACGTCAGCGGCTCGAAGACCAGCGGGTAGGGGCTCCGATCTCGATCGCCAATGAGTTCTCGGAGATCCGGGTATCTCGCGTGGAGACACGCAACGGCTCCCGGCTCCTGATCGAGTCGCCGCGATCCGGGCAGTGGGTCGCTCTCGATCCGCTCGAGCTCGAGGCGCTGACCTGGCAGACTACGGCGACGTTCTCCGCCATGATCGCCCAACCGTTCGCACCGATGTTCCCTGAGATAACGCCTGAAGAAGCAGGAGAGGAGTGACACATGCCTGTCGTGAAAGCGGATCTCGGGCTCTGTCAGGGCTACGCCAACTGCATCATGGCCGCGGGAGACTATTTCGATCTCGATGACGACGGCGTCGTGATCCTGCTCAGAACAGAGGTCGACGAGGCCGACCGGAAACGGGTCACCGAGGCGGCGAACAGCTGCCCGGTTTCCGCGCTCCGGGTGGAAGACGAATGACGACAGCGATTGTCGGTGCGTCGATCGCGGGGGTACGGGCCGCGCAGGCGCTTCGGGCAGAGGGGTATCGCGGAGACGTTGTGCTCATCGGCTCCGAGCCCGTGCTGCCCTACGACAAGCCGCCGCTGTCGAAGGGATACCTCGTCGGTGCAGGTGCAGCCGAGGTCACGCTCCTCACGGCGGCGGAGGCGCTCGAGCTTAACATCGACCTTCGTCTCGGTGTGCCGGCGGTAGGTCTGGACCGTGCGTTGTCGGAGCTCCGGCTGGCGAATGGACGGCGGGTCGGCTTCGATGACCTCGTGGTGGCGACCGGCGTCCGCGCGCGGCCGTCGCCGTGGGGTGAAGGCGAGGGAATCCATGTGCTGCGGACACTCGACGACGCAGACCGGCTGCGCGCCGAGCTAGTTCCCGATCGCAGGATCATCGTCATCGGAGCGGGCTTCATCGGCGCCGAGGTCGCCGCGACCGCTCTTGGGCTCGGAGTCGATGTCACCCTGGTCTCGGCGACACGCGACCTGATGTCACGCCGGCTCGGTGACGAGATTGGCGCCCTCTTCTCGCAGAAGCACTCCCGGCATGGCGTACATGCGGTTCTCGGACGGACGGTCGCGCAGATCGACGGTGCGAAGGGAGACTTCCGCGTGCTCCTGGATGACGGTTCCGAGCTCCACGGTGATGTCGTCGTCATCGGCATCGGGGCAGTGCCGAACGTCGAATGGCTCGAGGACTCAGGGCTCGAGATCGACGACGGTCTCGTCTGCGACGAATTCCTCACGGCACTCGGCGCCCCGGAAATCCATGCGATCGGCGATGTTGCGCGGTGGCGGCATCCGGTTCGCGGCGATCTCACCCGTCTTGAGCACTGGACGAATGCGGTCGACCAGGCGCGCTGTGTCGCGCACAACATCGCTCATCCCGACGACCGACGCTCATATCTGCCTGTCGAGTATGTCTGGAGTGACCAGTTCAACTGGAAGCTGCACATCGTCGGTCGCACGACGGCAGTCAACCCCGAGATGGTGACGGACCCTCGAACACCCGACCGGATCGCGTCTCTGTACTCTCAGAATGGTCTGTCATTCGACGGGGCAGTGGTACTGAATTGGCCCCGCGCTCTCGTCGAAGTCCGCCGGTCCATCGCAGCGGGATCGTCGCTTTCCGACGTTCGTGTACGACTGGGCCGGCTGCTCGAATCGGCGTCCGGATAGACCTGGACGGGATCGCCTTGCCCTTGATGGCGGCCCTGAGGGCCGGCAGGAACGATACAGTTTCTGTTGTGCAGAGAAATAGAGCAGCCGACGGAGTCGATGCGGCTCCGCAATACCGATCGAGTCGGTCGACAATGCCCTGAAACTCCTGCTCCTGCTCGGTGAGAAGAACGAACTTCGACTGACGGACGCCAGCAAGCACCTGGGTGTCGCGACCTCAACGGCGCATCGCATCCTCGCGATGCTTCAATGGCGAGGATTCGTGCGGCAAGACCCGCGAACGAAGACATACGGGCCAGGGCCGTCGTTGACCACGATCGCCTTCTCGGTGCTGAGAAAGATGGACATCCCGCAGATCGTGCAACCGATCCTCGAGGAACTCAGCCACCAAGCCGGCGAGACGGTTCACCTCGGCACGCTCGACGGCAACTCCACTCGCTTTCTCGCAGTCTCGGAACCGACGACGGCGGTGCGAGTCGCTTCACGGTTGGGCAAGGAGATGCCGGCCCATTGCACCTCCACGGGAAAGGTTCTCCTGGCGCAGCTCCCGCGAGAACAATTGGACCGTCTCTACCCCGACGAGCAACTCTCACAGGTGACTCCGCAGTCGATCCGTACCAAGACCGAGCTCCTCGCACAACTGGATCTTGTCGCGAAGCAGGGCTATGCAACGAACCGGGAGGAGAGCGAGGAGGGCGTGGCCTCGGTGGCCGTGGCCGTTCCCTCGGCGAGCGGGCTGCGGTTGGCGATCAACGCATCTGCCCCGGTGTTCCGCTTGCCTCCCCGCAAGGTGAAGACCCTCGTCGCACTCCTCGATGAGGCAGCCGTACGTCTGGCCGACCTGACCTCCTGAAGGCTCGTCGTCTCTTTCCCCTGCGACCTGGTGCAGGGGTCGTTCGGCGCGTTCTGAAGAGAGCTCGAGCCATGCTGGACTGTTGGCGCCGCGCAAGCTATTGTGTCTTCTAGTTAGGAACAAGTTCTGCTCAGCAGATAAATATGCGAAGAGGATGATCAATGCAGATCGTACTGGTGCACGGCGGATGGGTAGGCGGCTGGGTGTGGGACGGCGTCGCCGACGAATTGCGCAGAATGGGGCACGAGGTGATCGCGCCGACGCTGCGCGGTCTCGAAGACGGTGACGTGGACCGCTCCGGCGTCACGATGAGCATGATGGCGCGCGATCTGATCGATCAGGTAAGAGAGCTCACCCAGCTCGACATCGTGCTCGTCGGTCATAGCGGCGGAGGTCCGCTCATCCAACTCGTCGCTGAGGCGATGCCCGAGCGCATCGGCCGGGTCGTCTTCGTCGACGCCTGGGTGCTGCGCGACGGCGAGACCATTAACGACGTGCTCCCCGATCCGTTGGTCGCAGCGACGAAGGCGCTTGCGAGTCAGTCCGACGACAACACCATCGTCATGCCGCCTGAGCTCTGGGCCGCGTCTATGCAGGACATGTCCCCGTTCGAGCAGCAGCAGCTCGCCGCGCTCGAGCCGAGGCTCGTCCCAGCGCCGGCAGGCTGGTCCGATGAGCCGATCCGCCTCGACCGGTTCTGGGCGAGCAGCATCCCGTCAAGTTATGTGTTCCTCGCTCAGGACCAGGCCGTTCCCGCTGAGATCTACCAGGCCGCGGCCGGGCGGCTTGATAGTCCGCGCACGATCGAGATCGACGGAAGCCATTTGGTGATGCTCACGCATCCGGAGAGGCTCGCACGGGCCCTCGACGCCGTCATTGCCTAACAGGCCTGGGGAAGCTATGGATTCGATTTCACGCCCAGACGACGTCGCGCCGATCTCGTACACCGAACTGGCGCCGTCGGGTGCGCCTGCTCGGTGGATCGTCCTCGTGCACGGGGGTGGTGCCTCGAACGAGTACTATCTCGAGACGCCCGACGGCCGACAGGGCTGGGCGGCACGATTCGTATCGCATGGCTACGGTGTGCTGGTGGTGGACTGGCTGGGGTTGTCCTATGAGGCGGCCCAACACGTCGATGATCGTGCGGCGTCTGCGCGGCTGGACTATGAGAGCGTGTGCCGAGGGATGGGCGTGTTCCTCTCTGGTCTCGGCCGGAACGTCGTGCTGGTCGTGCACTCGATGGCAGGTCCGATTGGCTTCCGCCTCCTAGAGACGCATGGCGATCTCATCGACGGGCTCGTAGCCGTCGCTCCGGGCCCGCCTGGAAATATACAGGCGGTGCCCGAGATCGTGAGGGAGTCCGACCAGGAGGTCTCCATCCGTGGAGCGGCCATCGACTGGACCATCCCGAAGATGGGTTTCTGGGAACCCACAAGCGCCTTCGTGAACGACAAGGCCATCGGACCCAGCCGGCGGTTCCCCCGCGAGTGCATCGAGGTGTTCCGCCGCACCCTTCGGCCGATCCCGGCCCGGATGCTTTATCAGCGTCAGAACATCGGTGGGAGCCAAATGAGGATCGGGCCGACCGACGCGTTCACGAACAAGCCGATTCTCGTCTTCACGGGTGGAGCCGATACCGACCACCCCTCGCAGCTGGATCAGGACATCGTGGCCTGGCTCACCGATCAGGGCGCCGCCGTCACCTTCTGGTCGTCCGAACTGCCTCTTCTCGCTGGGAACGGCCACTCGCTGATGGTCGAAGACAATAGCGACGAGATCGCTGACGAGATCGCGCGGTGGATCACGGCGCTCTGACTCGCCACCGTATCGTCCCGGCCATTATTTCAGCCGACCCGACGTCCCCAACAGCGGAGGAGAACGCCAGTCGTTTCCTTCGTGTCACTCGAGGGAACGCTGTGCCAGCTCGTTGCCGACTACGACTTGGTCGATCGGGCCCTTGCTCGAACTCCTCATTTCATACGTCTGGCGATGGACTCAAGGGAGATGTTCGCCGACGGCCGCGTGCAACTCCAGGTCATCGGTGGACAGCTGAGGCGTCTGCCACGACGCATCGAGACGATCGGTTCGCAGCTCGAACGGAACGTTCGGGCTGAGCATAAGGATGTTCCGAGACCTCCAGGAACGCGGATGGATCGGTTCGTTGGTCGGGGAGCTGACGACCACCCTGGTTGGCGTGGCGCTTATCGTCGCTGCGGTGCTACTTTCGGTCTCGGGGGGTGGCCCCCAGCTCGCCCCGACGTCGCACTCCTACCGTTCCTAGGGGCGGGGTGGTCGGCCTCGCGGGCAGGCTCCTCGTGCTGAGGCCGCTGCGCACCTCCTTGATGCGCACCACGCTGATCGCCGGATCCTGGCAAACTATCCCGCGACGCGAATTCGCAGGGGGTGTCGGCGCGACTTTCGATCGACGTACAGTGCCGTCCGTTAACAAACGATCGGTTCGTGCGACCGAACTGTCGAACGCCTGTGCATCGCTGCGGCGAGTTCCTCATGGCGCAGTACCTGGGTTTCGCTTCCGGAAGAAGATTTCACGAACCCCAGCGACACGGTGTTGCGGTGACGTTCGACGAAAGAGAAGAAGGATGGCCCGGCGAATCCCAATCGCGCGAAGTCTCGCCTTCGAAATGACAGAAGCGCTCCTGTGCTCGCGCGTCGGTTACTTCGCACCTTCTAGGTGTGACGTTATCAATTAGGGTGATGACGACCGGTGACGGGTACCGGTACCTGCTGAACTCTGTCGTGTCCGGTGACGGCGACCGCGACGCCTCGTCT
>NZ_DBHD01000111.1:6378-18862 GCF_002296025.1 Microbacterium sp. UBA837 | reverse complement strand
GCACGGCTGATGTCAGCAGTTCGATTTCCGCACGCCGGATCTCATCAAGCTCCATGCAGGAAGATTCGCACAAAAGAGGAAGGGACTGACGAGAGTCTCCTACGCCCCGCCGGTGTGCACGAAAGCGACCCGGGCGGAGCCGTCGCCGCGGAGGTGCCAGCGGTTCCGCAGCGCCCCGGGGTAGGCGTGGAGCGTCGGCTTCGCCCGCCGGCGAGAACTCGCCTCGGGGAGAGCGACGCGAACGCGATCCGAGTTTTCTCACAGTCAGGCCGAATGCCACTATTCGTGAGAAAACACGGTTATATCTCGCTACGATAAAACCGTGGAAGCGCGAGAAAACACCGCATCGGTGTCGGCGCTGCTTCGGGTGATCCCCCCGGAGCTTGAGCCGGAGTGGGATGGCCACGTCGTTCGCATTCGTCACGAGGGGCGCGAATCGCTGTTCCGGCCGCTCTGGATCGGGGAGGGCCTGCCCGCTGATGCCCGGAGGGCGCGCACCGAACTCTTCCACGGTGCCTCCGAACGAACCGACGGTGTCGTGCCCGTCGTGACTGCCCGCCGGGTGAGCCCCGGGGCGCGGGAGATCCTCGAAGACGCACAGCTGTCATGGGCAGACGCCAGCGGCCGGGCGCGCATCGTGGTGCCGGGGAGCTTTTACATCGCGAGACTGGAGCCAATTCGAGCGGATGCGGGGCGGGCCTTCAAATGGTCGGCAGCAGCCGATGCGATAGCTGAGACGTTGCTCGGGTGGCGGGTGGAGTATTCCGAGCCAGAGACCATGCCCATCGAGCAGGTTGGCGTCATCGCGAAGACCGCGGATGTCTCGTTGGCGCACACTGCTCGCATCCTGCGGCACTTCGACGAGCAGCGGTACACGGCCAAGACCGGAGCCGAACGTGGTACATCGGCAACGCGCGAGTTTCGCGATCCGGGACGGATGCTGAGCGACTGGGCGGCGCATTACGCAGCCACGCCTCAGTCGGGAGCTGACATCGAGTTTCACGTTCCCTGGCGCGATCCCCAGCAATCGATCGAGGCGCTGACAAGTTCGCTGCATGGCCAGGATTGGGCGCTGACCGGGGAGGCGGCGGCGGATCGTATTGACCCGTATCTGACGAGTGTGCCGGCGGTCGATCTGTACGTGCCGGCGGGGCAGCTCGAGCCCGCGCGTGGGCGGCTGGCGCAGCATCCTGATTTCAGAGAAGTGGAGTCGGGAGGGCGCATCCGCCTTTCCGCCGCCGATCCCTATGTCTTCCGACTCACACGGGAAGCACGGGACGTGCGCACCGTATCTCCGGTGCGGGTCTATGCCGACCTATTGCGCGGCCGGGGGCGCACCGCCGAAGCCGCCGAATACCTGCGGGAGACCGCCATTGGATTCTGAGTCCCGAACCCGGGAGGCGCGCGCCCGCGCAGAGGAGGCGCTCGTGCGATTCGCGCTGCTCGCCGGGGGACACACCGACGAGTTCGTCGTCATCGGCGGCCTCAATCCTGAGTATCTCGCCACCGATGCTCCCGTCCCCCACCAGGGAACAACCGATGTCGACCTGCTCTTCGCGATCGGGTGGGATCTCGCCGGCGCCGAACATGACTTCTCGTGGCTCGATGTGGCTCTCGAGAAAGGCGACTTCACCTCGGAGAATCGGTGGCGGTGGAACGCGACCCTCGGCGACGCGCGGGTGCGACTCGAGTTTCTCGCGGACGTCTGGGATCACACTGCAGACACCGTATCGCTGCCCGGCTCGCGGACTGCGGTCGCGACCAAGCTGGCGGGACCGGCCGCAGCGCTCGTGGACCCCGAGCTGCGCGACCTGCCAGTGCCGCCATCCGTTCGCGCACAGTTTGGTGTCGAGACGGATGCCGTGACCCTTCGATTCGCGAACCTCGGCGGCTATCTCCTCGCCAAGGCGGCTGCGGCGCAATCGCGGATGCTGCACAAAGACAAGTACGACCTGATGTATGTCACGCTCTACAATCCCGGAGGCGCAGCGGGTGCGGCGACCGCCGTAGCGCGCCAACTGGGTCTGGCAGGCGACGTCGCAGACCCGGGTGCTATCCGTGCAGCGATCGCAAAGTTCGTCGAGCCCGACGGTGCGTGGGCCGGAGTGTTCGCGGACACGATGGTGGCAACCGGCGACACCGCCACAGAAGCGCAACTTCGAACGGATGGCGCGATCGGCGCCCAGACGTTCCTTGAGGTGCTCGACGCGAGCGCGTAGCTAGTGTTCTACGCCCCGCCGGTATACACAAACGCCACCCGTGCCGACCCATCCCCGCGAAGGTGCCAGCGGTTCCGCAGCGCACCGGGGTGGGCGACGGCATCCCCGGCGCCGAGTTCCCAGATCCCGAGGCCTTCGATCTCGAGGGCGATGGCGCCTTCGATGACGTAGTGGATGACTTCGCCATCCGTTTCGAACCAGTCGCCGACCTGCTCGCCGGGGCGGATGGCGTACTCCTGCAGGGAGGTCTCGCCGGCGTGGATGACGCGGGTGTGGGCGGTGTCGGATGCCTCCGAGACCGGCACCCACGTGGCATCCGCCGCCCGCGACACGTGAACGACCTCGGGGTCGGGGTCTGCGGGAAGGAGCGCCGAGGGCGAGATGTCGAGGGCGTTCGCGATGCGGTACAGAGTCAGCAGCGAGGGCATCGTCTGGCCCGACTCGATCTGGCTCAGAAACGGCTGGCTGATCTCTGCGGCCGAGGCCAGCGCCCGCATCGACAGCTTCTTCTCGGTGCGCGCCTGCCGCACTTGCCGCCCGATTCCGACGCCGATCTGCGTCTCGTCGGATGCCGCACTCGGCCCGTCGGCGCTGGTGCGAGCGGGAGAGGACACGGCTCCAGAATACGGCGCGGCCCCACGCCTGCTCGCGCGGCTAGTCGGAGACGAGGGAGCCCACCAGGTGGGCGATGCCGTAGTCGTAGGCGTCGTCGAGATCACCGCCGAGGCGGAAGGCCCCCGCGAGCTCCATCGTGACGAACCCGGTAGCCCATGCCGTCAGCAGCCGCGCGGCGTCGAGCGCGTGATCCGCGCCGACGGTGGCGCTGGTCGCCCGCAGGACGGGCGCGCTCGTGGCGGCGAGCTTGTCGGCATCCACCGTCGCGGTGAACAGCAGCCGGAACGCCTCGGGCCGCTCGTGCGCGAAGCGGCGGAAGACGAGCAGCTGGTCTTCGATCCCGGATGCCGCCTCCAGACGCGCCGTGAGGTCGTCGGCAGCGGCGCGCAGGCGTAGGTCGGCTCCGGTTCAGTCGCGTCGTTGTGCGGGTAGGGATGCTGGTCACCCGCATTACGGCGCGACCGAACAATCTGTGCTCGAGATTCAGGTGGCCCGCGACCCGTTCAGTCGCGCCTTGCTGCGGGTCAGCGCGGACGGAACCAGCATCTCGACGCGACTGAAAGATGGATGCTGAGAGCAGTAGCCGCCCACCAGTTCAGTCGCGTCTTGTTGCGGGTGAGGATGCTGGGAACCCGCGTAACGGCGCGACCGAACGGCCCCGAGCTACTCGCCGCGGGCGTTGTAAACGAGGGAGTTGCTGGCGCCGTAGGCGCGGTAGACCTCCAGGGCCTCCTCCCGGCCGACATCCTGGGTCACCCGGATGCCGCGAGCCTCGAACTGCTCCGCCCAGTCGGCGACCATCGGGCCCTCATCGAAGCCCGAGAGCTCTTCGAGCTCGGGACCGGACCCCGCGACAACGAGAGACCGCACCCCACTCCACATCGTCGCTCCGTAGCACTGCACGCACGGGCGCCAGTTGACCACGAGCGAGAGGCTCGCGCCGTCAGCGCCAAGGTCCCAGCGGCCGAGGCGCTGCTGCGCGAGCCCGAGGGCCATCACCTCGGCGTGCCCCGACGACTTGCCGGTCGAGAGCACGACGTTGACGCCCGCCGATACGAGCTCACCCGTGGTGTCATCCACGACGATCGCGGCGAACGGACCGCCGTTGCCCTCGCGCCAGTTGCGGTCGGCGAGGCGGTTCACGAGCGCCATCCGCTCTTCGAGCGTGGGCAGCACGGCAGGCAGCGTGTCGGCCTCGTCGACGAGCCACGTGGGCAGGGTCATGGTGAAGGATGTCGAAATCGGCATGGGTTACTCCGCGGTTCGGGTGGGGGCGGTCTCAGGATGCTGCGCCAAGCGCCACACGCGCTGGCGGGTGAAGGGCTGGTGGAAGGGTCGCTTTCCGAGCGCCCGGGCGATGGCGTTGCCGATCGCGGGGGCGACGGGGTTGTACGGCGACTCGCTCATGGACTTTGCGCCGAACGGGCCGACCGTGTCTGAGGTGTCGGCGAGGTAGACCTCGGTCTCGGGAACGTCGGCGAACTGCGGCACGCGATACACGCGGAACACGGGGTTCTGCACTGCACCGTTTTCGACGAGAACCTCTTCATAGAGCGCGCTACCGACGGCTTGCGCGACGCCGCCCTCGATCTGTCCGCGCAGCTGCGCGGGGTTCATCACCGTTCCGGCATCCGCTGACTGCACCGACTGCAGAATCCGCACGACCCCGGTCTCGGGCTCCACGGCAACGCGCACCGCGTGCACGTTGAACGCCACCGACCGCAGCGCGCCATCCTCGCCACCGGTCGCGAACAGGCCGTTCTCGTCGCGCTCCTCGGGCGAAGCTGCAGCGACCAGCTCCGCGAACGGCACAACACCCGCGGGAGTCGCGACGCCGGCATCCGTCAACAGCGCGGCATCTGCATCGGTGCCGGTCTGCGCGGCGGCGAGCTCGAGCATCCGTGTCCGCAGCGCCTGGCACGCGGCGGCAAGCGCCTTGCCCGCGACGGTGATTCCGGTCGAGGCGAACGCTCCCGTGTCGTGAGCGACGGCATCCGTGTCGGCGGTCCACAGGTGCAGCCGGCTAAACGGTGCCTCCAGCACGGATGCCGCGATCTGGCGCAACACGGTGGTCGTGCCGTTGCCGAACTCGGCCGTGCCGGCGCGCACCACGAAGGTGCCGTCGGGGCGCAGCGCCACCTTCGAGCGGGAGAAATGCCCGCGCGGAGCGATCGTGGCGATCATCGCCACCGCCATGCCCTCGCCGACCAGCCACCCCTCCGGGGCCGACACATCGTTGCCGCGGCGCAGCGCATCCTGCGCGAGATCGAGGCACTGGTCGAGGCCGTAGCTGCCGATGATGAGGTCGTCTTCGTAGGGATCCTTGTCCGGATGCAGCGCGTCGCCGGGTCGGATCATGTTGCGCCGACGCAGCTCGAACGGATCCATCTCGAGCCGCTCGGCGAGCATGTCCATGGCGGATTCCACGCCGAGCATGACCTGCCCGAGCCCATACCCGCGGAACGCCCCGGAGGGCACGTTGTTCGTGTAAACGGCCTCGGCGTCGATGCGGCGCACCGGCGTCCGGTACACGGTCGTCGACTCGGCAACGCCGTGGAACATCACGCCGATCGCGTGATTGCCGTACGCGCCGGTGTCGCTGAGGACGTCGAGCTTCATCGCGGTGAGGGTGCCGTCGGCATCCGCCCCGAGGGTCACCGCGACCCGCATCGGATGCCGCAGCGACGCCCGCGTGAACTGCTCGGTGCGACTGAATTCGTAGGTCACGGGGCGTCCGGTGCGCAGCACCGCGAGGGCGACGAGGTCTTCGGTGAAGATCTCTTGCTTGCCGCCGAAGCCGCCGCCGACCCGGGCTGCGAAGACGCGGACGTTCTCGCGGGGCAGGTCGAACACGTGCGCGAGCTCGTCGCGGGTGAGGAACGGGACCTGCGTGCTCGAACGGATGACGAGCCTGCCGTCCTCGTCGAGCCAGCCGACCGCGCCATGTGTCTCGAGCTGCGCGTGCGTCACCCGCGAGGTCTGCCACGTACCGCTGACGGTGACAGCGCTCGCCGAGAGCGTCGCGTCGATGTCGCCGCCGTGACCCTCGTGGAGCTGCGCAACCACGTTGCGGGAGGCATCCGCGACCCGATCTTCGGGAGTGCGGCCGGGATGCAGCACCGGTGCCCCGGGAGTGCGGGCCTCCTCCGGATCGAAAACAGCGGGAAGGATGTCGTACTCGACCTGCACGAGCCGGACTGCCGCGTCAGCTGCGGCGGCGGTCTCGGCGACGACCGCGGCGACGCGCTGGCCGATGAAGCGGACGGTGTCATCGAGCACCCGCGTGTCGTCGGGGTCGTCGGTGCGGTGTTCGTGGCGGCCAGTGGAGAAGCGTGTGGCCGGCGCATCCTCATGGGTGAGGACGGCCACCACGCCAGGGACGGCCAGCGCGGCATCCGTGTCGATCGAGACGATGCGGGCGTGTGCGTGCGGGGAGCCGACGACCCGCAGCACCAGGGAGCCGGTGACCGGTTCATCGAGCGTGTACGGCTCGCGACCCTGCACCACCCGGCGCGCGGCTTCGGGAATCACCGAGGCCCCAATGCCGCCGGACGCGACCGGGGCCGGGCCGGTTTCGCGCACCGGCCCCATCACTGCCGCGGTGATCGCTTCGCGAATCGGGCGGTAGCCGGTGCATCGGCACAGGCTCCCCTTCATGCGGCGGTCGAGCTCGGGCAGGTCGGCTTCGGTGAGGGTGGATGCCGTGACCGCCATCCCCGGCGTGCAGAACCCGCACTGGAACCCGAAGTGTTCGACGAGCTGCTCCTGCACCGGATGCAGGTCATCGCCCGGTGCGAGGCCGCCAGCTGTCGTGACGACAGCGCCATCCACGCGTTGGGCCGGCACGATGCACGAATGGACGGGGGCGCCGTCCACGATCACGGCGCACGCGCCGCAGTCGCCGGCGTCGCACCCCTTCTTGACCTCGATGTGTCCATGCTCGCGAAGGAATGTGCGCAGGCACTGGCCCGGAGCGGGGTCGCCCTCGAGTTCTGTGCCGTCGACGGTGAGCCTCATGCCACGTCCTCCGTCATGAGGTCAGCGACGACGCGCTCGGCGAGCACGGCGGTGACCGCGCGCCGCCAGTCGGCCTCGCCCAGAGCGTCGGTGAAGAAGTCCGTCGGGCTCGTGACATCCGCCCGCAGCTGGGCCGCATCGGGAACCCCGGGGTACCGGAAAACGTGGGGCGCGAGGGTGGATGCCGTCACCGCGATGACCGTCGACCCGTCGTCCCCGCGGCGGCCACTCACGACGATGCCCGATCGACCGAGCTCGGCGAGGGCCATCTTGTGCAGGCTCACGCGGGACCGCATCGCCGAAGTGGGAACCTCGAGTGCGCGAAGCACTTCCCCGGGCTGCAGTGTGTTCTTCGCCTGACCGGTGATGAACTCCGCGACCGTCTGTCGACGTTCGCCGCCGTCCGGGGTCCAGATCACCGCTTCCCCGTCGAGGGCTGCGAGAAGCGACACCATCGCCGCTGCCGTGAACGACTGGCAGACGTTTCCGCCGACCGTCGCGGTGTTCCATACCTTGAACGACATAAGCAGCGCGTGCGCGGCATCCGGGATTGCTCCCGTGGCGTGCCAACCGGCCGGAACCGGGGTATCGAGTTCGCCGCGCGACCACGCTACGAATCGCGCGATCGTGCAGGTCGCGGCGACACGGAGCCCCGCGTCAGTGACCTCGATCTCGGGCCAGCCCATGCGCGTGATGTCGACGAAGCCGGTCACCTCGGACTGCGGTTCGCTCATCAGCCACGTGCCGCCGGCGAGGATTTTCTCTCCGGGCGCGAGAGCGAGGTCGCCGCGGCTGCTCGCGAAGCGATAGGACGTGACGGTGGTGATGTCCATGCGCCCTTCCTCCGGCATCCGATGTTGACTCAGCGAACACTCCGAGTGAATCAGCCGAGGATTTCGCGAGTGTTTCGCCGCGGCACGTGTCAGGCTAAGCGAGTCGAGAGGAACCCGGATGCTCATCACCGGAATGGTCTTCGCCGCACTGGCCGCCTTGCTGCACGTCTACATCTTCTGGCTCGAGTCGCTCGCCTGGGGCGGAGCCCGCAGCCGCGCGACGTTTGGGGTGCGCAACGATGCCGAGGTCGAAATCACCCGCGCCTTCGCGTTTAACCAGGGCTTCTACAACCTGTTCCTGGCGATCGCCGCGATCCTCGGGATCGTCGTCGCAGCGATCGGCTCCGTGGCGGTCGGCGTGACCCTCATGCTGGTGGGAACCGGCTCAATGCTGGCCGCAGCCCTCGTGCTGTTCATCACCTCGCCCGACAAGCGACGAGCCGCCGTGACGCAGGGCCTGTTCCCGCTGCTCGCGGTCGTGAGCCTTGTCATCGCCCTGCTGAACGGCTGACTGCGGGACTAAAACGCGATCCCGCTGACGTTGTGGATCGGGTGCGCTCGTCCCGGGTGATCCTCGAAGAGCGCCGCACTCGACATCCGTACAAAGGAGAATCATGCGCGCACTCGTGCAGCACCAGTTCGGTGACCCGGCAGAGGTCCTCGCCGTCGAGGAGGTCGAGCTCCCCGAGCCCGGACCCGGCCAGGTCCGGCTGAAGGTCGTCCTCAGCCCCATCCACAACCACGACCTCTGGACAGTGCGCGGTGACTACGGCTACAAGCCCGAGCTTCCCGCCCGCGCCGGCACCGAGGCGCTGAGCGTCGTCGACGCGCTCGGCGAGGGAGTCACCGGCGTCGAGGTCGGTCAGCGCGTCGTGACGGCATCCGTCTTCGGGGTCTGGTCCGAGTACGTCATTGCTCCTGCCGCAGCCCTCATCCCGGTGCCGGATGCCGTCGCCGACGAGGCAGCCGCCCAGATCATCTCCATGCCGCTGAGCGCTGCGAGCCTGCTCGAATACCTCGACGTCAGCGAGGGCGACTGGATCGTGCAGAACGCAGCGAACGGCGCCGTCGGGCGCCTGGTCGCGCAGTTCGCCGCCTCCCGCGGAGTCCGCGTGCTCGGCCTCGTTCGCCGCGGCGCCGGCGTCGACGAACTCGCCGCTGTCGGCATCCATGATGTCGTCGGGACGGATGCCGAGAACTGGCGCGACCGCGTCGCGGAGATCACCGGTGGCGCATCCATCCGTGCCGGTGTCGACTCCGTCGGCGGTGCCGCAGCCGGAGACGTCACCTCGCTGCTCGGGGAGAACGGCACCCTCGTGGTCTTCGGCGCGATGGCATCCCCCACCATGGAGATCCCGTCGGGTGACGTGATCTTCCGTCAGCTCACGGTCCGCGGATTCTGGGGCAGCAAGGTCAGCGCCGCCATGGACCCGGCCCACCGCGTCGAGCTGATCCGCGAGATCATCACCCTCGTCGCGCAGGGAAAGCTCGATCTGCCCGTCTCGCAGATCTTCCCGCTCGAGCAGATCGCCGACGCGTCGCGCCTGAACTTCGAGCCAGGCCGCGTCGGCAAGGTCATGCTGCGCCCGTAAGGCCCGTTCCCGGGACCGCCGTCAGAGTTCGAGCTCGACGGCGGTCTCGAGGGCTGCCTCGATCGAGCGCATCCAGCCCGCCTGCAGGTCGGCCTTCGTTCCCGAATAGAGCGATGCGCCGTCGACGAGGTTGCTCGAGCAGGCGCACACCATGCCGGCACGCAGGCCGCGCAGACGGGCGACGATGTAGAGGGCGGATGCCTCCATCTCCACGTTCAGGATGCCCATGGTGTTCAGCTGCGCGATCCACTCGGGCGTCTCGGCATAGAACGCGTCATCGCTCACGCTGATGCCGCGGAACGAGTTCGTTCCCGCAGCCCCCGCGATGCGCTCCGCGTGACGGGCCAGCGCGGTGGTCAGCTCCAGGTCGGGCACCGCGGGGAAGCCCTTGGGAAGGTAGGCATCCGTCGTGCCGTCGTTGCGGAAGCTGCCTTCGCTCACGAGCAGGTCTCCCGGCGCGATGCCCGGCTGCAGACCCGCCGAGCTGCCGACACGGATGAAGGATGTGACGCCCACGCGGGCGAGCTCTTCGACCGCGATCGCGGTGGAGGGGCATCCCATGCCCGTTGAAGTCGCCGTGATGTGACGGCCCTTGTACCAGCCGGTCATCGTGCGGTGCTCGCGGTTGTGCGCGACCTCTTTCACGTCCGTGAGGAACTCGGCAACGAGCGGCACCCGGAACGGATCCCCGGGCAGAAGCGCGACGCTCGAGACCTCTCCTGGCGCGATGCCGATGTGATACTGGCGGGCGTCGAGCCCTGCAGCTGACTTGTCGACGACAGACATGAATACCTCCTGGGGTTCTGAGACGATCGGGTCGTCGCAGTCCCCGCCCTGGCGCCGGCGCCATGGTTGATAGGACGTGCTCTGCCGCGACGCTAACACCGTGCTGTTTCGCGACTGTTTCCCGGGGGCCGTCGGATCCCGGTACGCTCACCGGCGTGACGGCGTGCGGAATCATGTTGGCAGCCGGGGCGGGAAGTCGCTACGGGCAGCCGAAGATCTTCGCGCGCGACGCGGGTGGTGTACTGTGGCTCGAGCGTGTGGTCGCCGCCGTTCGTGCCGGGGGTTGTTCCGAGGTACTCGTGGTGATCGGAGCCGAGGCCGAGCGTGCTCGCGAGGTCGTTTCCGCTCTCGATTCGGTGAGCCCGGTGGTTGCCGGCGATTGGGCCGATGGGCTGTCGGCGTCAGTTCGCGCAGGGCTCGCGGCTGCCGCGAACACGGATGCCGACTCCGCCGTCATCGCTCCCGTCGACGTTCCCGGGATGCCGGCATCGGTTGTCGCGCGGGTGCTTGAGGCCGGCGCCGGGCCGGCATCCCTGGCTCGGGCGAGCTTCGACGGTCGGCCCGGGCATCCGGCGGTCATCGGCCGCGATCACTGGGAGCTGGTGGCGGCATCCGTTCGCGGCGACTCGGGCGCGAACCGCTACCTCGCCACCCACGCCGCGCTCACGGTCGAGTGCGCCGACCTGTGGGATGGCGCCGACACCGACACCCGGTAGTGGCGCGGGGCGTCAGGTGCGCAGCACGACGTTGATCGGCTCTTCGCCGCGCTGCATCCGCTCGGCCTGCTGCCGAACGAGAGCCGCGATCCGGGGCCGCATCGCGGTTGACGCCCCGCCGACGTGGGGAGTGAGCAGCAGTCCGGGTGCCGACCACAGCGGGTGGCCCTCCGGCACGGGCTCGGGCTCGACGACATCGAGTGCCGCCCGGATCCGGCCGCCGCGCAGATGGCGCAGCAGGGCATCGGTGTCGACGAGGCTTCCGCGACCGACATTGACCAGCAGTGCGTCATCCGGGAGCGCCGAAAGGAAGGCGTCGTCGACGAGCTTCGCCGTGCCGTCCCCGCCCGGCAGAGCGAGGATGACGATCTCCGTCTGGGGGAGCAGCACTGGCAACTCCTCGAGTGCGTGGACGACCGTGCCGTCCTCTGTCCGCGCGTGCGTCGCGACAGCTTCGACGTGAGCCTCGAACCCGCGCAACCGCGCCGCGATCGCCGTGCCGACGCCGCCGAACCCCACGATGAGCACCCGGCGGTCGGCGAGGCTCGACGGGAAGGCATCGCCCTCGCGCGGGCCAGCCCAGCGTCCGGCATCCTGAGCCGCGACGAAGCGCGGGATCTGCCGCTGCGACGCGAGGGTCAGCGCGACGGCAAGCTCGGCCGTCGACCCCTCGTGCACGGACGCGGCGTTTGCGAACACGATCCCGGGAGGCAGGTGCTTCGCCGCTGCCTCGTACCCGATCGACTGACTCTGCACGAGCCGGACCTCGACACCCTCGAGCCGCGCGAGCACCCGGGGGCTGCGCATGTACGGCGGAACTACGATGTCGAACGCCGCCCGCGGCGCCGCATCGCCCATGTCCCACCGCACGACCTCGATGCCGGGAAGGCCGCTGAGGTCTTTCTCGAGCTTGTCGTCGGGGACGGAGATCACCAGGGTGGGTGCGTCGGAAGTCACCCCTTCACGCTACCTATCGCCGCGGTACGGATGCCGATACGCTCGCGTCAGCATGCGGCATCCGTTCTCGTGCACGGCGAAGGAGCAGGGATGGAACTGGCGATCAACTACTGGGCAGTCATCCTGGCGACCCTGTCGACGATGGTGGTCGGGTCGATCTGGTACACGCCGAAGGTGTTCGGGGTGCGGTGGGCGAAGCTCGCGAACGTCGACATGAATCGCCCCGGATCCAGCGCGACGCTCGCGATCATCGTGACCGTCATCGTGAGCTTCGTGTCGGCCTGGGTGCTCGCTGCCGCGACTGTCGTGGTGTGGCACGCCTTCGGCGGCAGCTTCCTGCTGACCGCGGTCGGGACCGGCGCCGTGCTGTGGGCAGGCTTCACCGCCGCGCGCTTCATCACGCACGATGCCTTCGAGGGGCGCCCCACCTCGCTGACGGTGCTCAACATCGCGCACGAGCTGGTCACGGTTCTCGTGATGGCGCTCATCATCGGCGTCTGGCCGCCCGCGGGAACCGTCTGAGGTGCCAGCGATGTGAGTACCCTCCTTCAGTCGCGCCGAGATGTGAGTTGCGCGGGTGCGAACCCGCAGGATGACGCGACTGAACTAGTGGGGCGCGCGGTCCAGCACGATTCAGGCGCGCAGTCCGGCGCGATTCGGTAGCGCCGATGTGTGGGTCCTACGGTGCTCGACCCGCAGCATGACGCGACTGAACGATGGACCTCCAGTTTCGGTCGCGTCGTTGTGCG
>NZ_DBHD01000111.1:0-6001 GCF_002296025.1 Microbacterium sp. UBA837 | reverse complement strand
TCAGGCCGCGGCGTTGACGACTGCCGAGATCGCCGAGGTGAAGAACGTGAGGCCGTCGGTGCCCGAACGCATCGCCGCGCGGGTGTCGGGGCCGAAGCCGGGCTCGACGGCGTGTTCAGGATGCGGCATCAGGCCCACCACATTGCCGCGCTCGTTCGTGAGACCGGCGATGTCGTCGAGCGAACCGTTCGGGTTGATCCCGAGGTAGCGGAACGCGACCAGGCCTTCGCCCTCGATGCGTTCGAGGGTTTCGGTCGAGCAAATGTAGCCGCCGTCAGCGTTCTTGAGCGGGATGACGATCTCTTGGCCCGCCTCGAAGCCGCTCGTCCATGCGGTGTCGGCGTTCTCGACGCGCAGCCGCTGATCGCGACGGATGAACTGCTGGTGCGCGTTGCGGATCAGGCCGCCAGGAAGCAGGTGAGCCTCGACGAGCATCTGGAAACCGTTGCAGATGCCGAGGATCGGCATCCCCTTCGCCGCGGCATCCGCGACTTCGTGCATGATCGGCGCGTGGGCGGCGATAGCGCCGGCACGCAGATAGTCGCCGTAGCTGAAGCCGCCGGGAAGCACGAGAGCGTCGACGCCACCGAGGTCGTGGTCGCCGTGCCACAACGCAACGGGCTCGCCGCCGGCGACACGGATGGCGCGCTGGGCGTCGCGATCGTCGAGCGAACCGGGGAACGTGATGACCCCGATGCGGACGGTCACTCGATGACCTCGATCCCGACGACATCCTCGATCACGGAGTTGGAGAGGATCTCGTCGGCGATTCGCTGAGCGGACTCAAGGAGAGCGTCGTCCACCTCGCCCTCGACCGTCAACTCGAAGCGCTTGCCGATGCGCACACCGGCGAAGCCGTCGATTCCGAGCCGGTTCAGGGCGCCGGCGACGGCCTTCCCCTGGGGGTCGAGCAGCTCGGCCTTGGGCATGACGTCGACGACGATGGTCGGCATGGGGCGCTCCGGATGTCGAGGGAGGGGGCGCTCTCAGTCTACCGAGGCGCCTGGATGGCGCGCTGACGCGCCGTCATCAAACCGTTACCCGATCATTTGGGAGCGCTCCCTTGACGACGTGGGAGCGCTCCCGTACCGTGTTCCGCAGCCGTGGGAGCGTTCCCACGGCGGCCAGGGTTCCGCCCTCCCTCGGTACCCAGGCACAACCCAGCGGGTGCCCGTCCGGCATCCATCACACAAAGGAGTGACTGTGTCATCACGTGCCTTCCGTCGCAGCGCGATCGTCGCCGCAGCATTCGGCGCCTCCGCGCTCGTCCTCGCCGGCTGCTCGGGCAGCGGCGGGGGATCGGAAACCGTCAACCCCGACGAGCCGATCACCCTCACCATCTCGACCTTCAACGACTTCGGGTACACCGATGCGCTGCTTCAGCAGTACATGGATGAGAACCCGAACGTCACGATCGTCCACAACATCGCCGCCACGTCGAACGACGCACGCGCGAACTACTTCCAGAAGCTGGGCAAGACGGGTCTTGCCGACATCGAGGCCATCGAGGTTGACTGGCTGCCCGAGGTCATGCAGTACGCCGACCTCCTCGCGCCGGTGCCGGCCGACCTCGCGAGCCGCTGGCTCGACTGGAAGGTCGAGGCTGCGACCGACCCCGATGGCAACCTCATCGGCTACGGCACCGATATCGGTCCCGAGGCTGTCTGCTACCGCACCGACCTGCTCGAGGCCGCCGGTATGCCCACCGACCCGGATGCCGTCGCTGAGCTCCTCACGGGCGACTGGGACACCTACTTCACGGTCGGTCAGCAGTACGTCGACGCAACCGGCAAGGCCTGGTTCGACTCGGCCGGCGCCACCTACCAGGGCATGATCAACCAGGTCGAGGCCACCTACGAAGACCCCGCCACTGGCGAGATCATCGCGACCACCAACCCCGAGGTCCAGGACATCTACAACGCCGTCCTCGACGCCAGCTCGACGCAGTCCGCTCACCTGCAGCAGTGGGGCGACGACTGGTTCGCAGGGCTCGCCAACGGTGACTACGCCACGATGCTCTGCCCCGGCTGGATGCTCGGTGTCATCTCGGGCAACGCGCCCGACGTCACCACGTGGAACATCGCGAACGTGTTCCCCGGCGGCGGTGGCAACTGGGGTGGCTCGTACCTGACCGTTCCTGCCAACGGCGCGAACGTCGCCGCTGCCCAGCAGCTGGCCGACTGGCTGACCGCTCCGGAGCAGCAGATCACCGCCTTCGAGGACGCCGGAACGTTCCCGAGCCAGGTGGACGCGCTGGCTGACCCGATCCTGCTGGACTCCACGAACGAGTACTTCAACAACGCGCCCGTCGGTTCGATCTTCACCGATCGCGCCAACGCCGTTGACGTCGTGCCGTTCAAGGGCCAGTACTACTTCCAGATCAACGACGCCATGCAGCAGGCGCTGACCCGTGTCGAAGACGGCACGCAGAACCCGCAGCAGTCGTGGGACCAGTGGGTGTCTGAAGTCGACCTGATCGGCTGATAAACCCCGCCGCGGACCCGGCGCCCTTCCGCCGGGTCCGCGGCACCTCCCCTCGATCTCAGGAAGCTCTCGTGACCAGCACACTCGCTCGCCCGGCATCTGACGCCCCGGCGAAGAACCCCGACCGGCCCCCGCGCCGCATCGGTTTCGGGCACCGCCTCAGCCGGTGGGACCTGAAGCTCTCGCCCTACCTCTACATCTCGCCGTTCTTCATCCTCTTCTTCGTGGTCGGACTCTTCCCGATCGCCTACACGGCAGTGATCTCGTTCATGGACTGGGATCTGGTCCGCAACTCCGGCGAGTTCATCGGCTTCGAGCAGTACACGTGGGTTCTCTCGAACCCCAAGTTCTGGATTGCTCTGCGCAACACCTTCAGCATCTTCTTGCTCTCGAGCGTGCCGCAGCTGATCATCGCGATCTTCATCGCGGCGATGCTCGACCAGAACATCCGCGCCAAGACGTTCTGGCGCATGGGCGTTCTCGTCCCCTACGTCATGGCCCCGGTCGCGGTGGCCCTCATCTTCAGCAACATGTTCGCCGACCAGTACGGCCTGGTGAACAACTTCCTCGCCTCGATCGGTATCCCGGCGGTGCCGTGGCACTCGGATGCCTTCGCCAGCCACATCGCAATCGCCACAATGGTCAACTTTCGCTGGACCGGGTACAACACCCTGATCCTGCTCGCCGCGATGCAGGCGATCCCGCGGGACTACTACGAAGCGGCGACCGTGGACGGTGCCGGACGCATCCGTCAGTTCTTCTCCATCACGGTGCCGAGCCTGCGACCGACCCTGATCTTCGTCATCATCACCTCGACGATCGGTGGCCTGCAGATCTTCGACGAGCCGCGCATGTACGACCAGTACGGCACCGGCGGTGCGAACTCGCAGTGGCTGACGATCACCCTCTGGCTTTACAACATCGGCTGGGGTGAGTGGAACTTCGGTCGTGCGGCAGCTCTTGCCTGGATCTTGTTCATCATCATCCTCGTGATCGGTGTCATCAATCTGCTGGTCACCCAGAGCGTCGTGCGCACCGAAGGCAGCCGCGGCGAGCTGACCCGCCGACAGCGCCGGGAACAGAGCCGCGCTGCCCGCGAACGGCTCGCGGCCGAATCCGCCGCAGCCCGGTCATCCGAGGCAGCATCGACACCCAAGGAGGACGTGCGATGACCGCCGTCGAGCCGATCCCGGTAGCCCCGCGGGACGAATTCCCGCCCGAGGAGCGCAAACTGCGCCGCCGCCGCGGGATCCGCGGTCAGCGTCCCGGCTGGGTCACCTACGCCGTGCTGGGCGTCTTCCTGCTCGGATGCTTCTTCCCCTACTACTGGTCGATCCTCATCGGCTCGGGGGATTCGAGCACCATCCGAGACCCCAACATGTCGTGGATTCCCGGCGGCAACTTCTTTGCGAACGCCGCTGCCGTGGTGTCCAACCCCGCGGTGAACTTCTGGCTGGCCCTGTGGAACAGCATCTGGAGCTCGGTGGTCATCGCGGCATCCGTGGTGTTCTTCTCGACACTCGCCGGGTGGGCCTTTGCGAAGCTGCGTTTCGCGGGAAGCCGCTGGCTGCTGGTCTTTGTGATCGCGACCATGGCAGTTCCCACGCAGCTCGGTGTCGTGCCGCTGTACATCCTGTTCGCGGACCTCGGGTGGACCGGCCAGATCGGCGCGATCATCATCCCCGCGCTCGTGACGGCGTTCGGGGTGTTCTGGATGACGCAGTACCTGCAGCAGGCGGTGCCCGACGAGCTGATCGAGGCCGCCCGTGTCGACGGTGCCAGCTCGTTCCGCACGTTCTGGACCATCGGCATCCCGGCGGCTCGTCCCGCCGCCGCGATGCTCGGACTGTTCACGTTCGTGACGGCCTGGAACAACTTCTTCTGGCCGTTCATCGTGCTCGACCGGCAGAACCCGACCCTTCCCGTCGCGCTCTCGCTCTTGCAGTCCAACTACTTCGTCGACTACTCGATCGTTCTCGCCGGAGTGATCCTCGCTACGATTCCGCTCCTGATTCTCTTTGTTTTCGCGGGCAAGCAACTCGTGAGCGGCATCATGGCAGGAGCAGTGAAAGGCTGAAATGACAACTGATTTCTCGACCGAAGCCGTGGCTACGGCATCCGCGTCGGCGCGCCCGTTCCCGACCAACTTCCTGTTCGGTGCAGCGACCGCGGCCTATCAAATCGAGGGCGCTGCCCACGAAGACGGGCGACGCGATTCGATCTGGGATGCCTTCAGTCGCGTCCCCGGCGCGGTGATCAACGCCGACAACGGCGACGTCGCGTGCGACCACTATCACCGGTATCGCGAGGATGTCGCGCTGATGCGCGACCTCGGCCTGCAGACGTACCGCTTCTCGACCTCGTGGTCGCGGATCCGACCCGACGGCGGCGCGCTGAATCCTGCCGGGCTCGACTTCTACAAGCGCCTGGTCGACGAGCTGCTGGATGCCGACATTCTGCCGTGGCTCACGCTCTACCACTGGGACCTGCCGCAGGCGTTGCAGGAGCGTGGCGGTTGGGCCGCGCGCGAGACCGCAGACCTGTTCACCGAGTACGCGCTTGACGTGCACGATGCGCTCGGCGACCGCGTCAAGGTCTGGACCACCCTGAACGAGCCGTGGTGCTCGTCGTTCCTCAGCTACACCGCCGGCATCCATGCCCCCGGTCGATTCAGCATCGCCGAAGGGATGCTCGCCTCGCACCACCTGCTGCTCGGTCACGGCCAGGTCGTGCGGGAATTGCGCGCGCGCGATGAGTCGCTGAACCTCGGGATCACGCTGAACCTCACCGTTGCCGAGCCCGTCACCGACGCACCAGCCGACCTCGACGCCGCCCGTCGGATCGACGGCCAGTTCAACCGGTGGTTCCTCGACCCGATCTTCCGCGGTTCGTACCCGGCCGACATCGTCGAAGACATCCGTGCCGTCGACGGGGCCGCGGTAGCGGAGTGGGAGGGGGCTGTCTCGGATGCCGACCTCGCCGTGATCTCGACACCGATCGACAGCCTCGGGGTGAACTACTATCACGGCGAACTCGTCGGCGGCACTCCTCCCGTGGTCAGTCCCGGCGGCGGCGAGGCGCCCACCGAACGCGAGACGGCATCGCCGTTCCCCTCGCACGAGGACATCTTCTGGCACGATCGGGGCCTGCCTCGCACGGCTATGAACTGGGAAATTCAGCCCTCGGGACTGACAACGCTCCTGCGGCGGGTGTGGGACGAGTACGCCGAGCCCGCGGGTGTCGCGCTGTATGTCACCGAGAACGGAGCGGCCTTCGACGACGTCCGCGTGGAAGAGAACGGCGTCCCGCACGTGCATGATGCGGCCCGCACCGCCTTCCTCGAGAACCACCTCGCGGCGATCCTCGACGCGGCGGATGCAGGCGTGGACGTGCGCGGGTATTTCTACTGGTCGCTCATGGACAACTACGAGTGGGCGTGGGGATACGAGAAGCGGTTCGGTATCGTACGAGTCGAGTACGACACGCAAGAGCGGGTCGTCAAAGACAGCGGTGCCCG
>NZ_DBHD01000081.1:13576-13722 GCF_002296025.1 Microbacterium sp. UBA837 | reverse complement strand
CGGACCGATAGCCGTCTGAATGCGGCTCGCGCGGGCTCGGTGGCCGAGCTTTTCCGCCGGGGTCACGACGCGATCCGCTCACCGAAGAGGGGAATGATCTCGCCGCCAGAGCGTCCAGATTTCACCGTGGATGTCGTCGGTTCGAT
>NZ_DBHD01000081.1:0-13252 GCF_002296025.1 Microbacterium sp. UBA837 | reverse complement strand
CACCGTGGATGTCGTCGGTTCGATCCCGGCAGGGCCCACAGGGGAAGGCGCGTTCGGGTCATCGACGACCAGGAACCAGTCGGCGGGGATGCCAGTGAGCAACTGCAGGCGCTTTGCGAGGGACGGCGCGTCGTTGAATCGCGGCGCAGAGCGTCCAGTCTCATAGGCGGCGAGCGTGCTCGCGGTGAGGTCGATGCGGGCGGCGAAGTCCTTCTGGCCGAGACCGGTGATGTCGCGTGCCTTGCGGATCTTGTCGCTGAATCCCCAGACGGGGAGAGTGCCGGGCTCGAAGGAGCGCTTGAGCTGCGAGGAGGTCATACCTGCATTATGCAGGGTTATGCAAACCTACGCAAGAGTCGGCAATATGCGACACGCCAGGAAAGTGACGTTGCATTAGCAAAGTTACGCATGCATACTTCACGACATGGAAGTTACGCATACGCAAGATCCCGACGAGCTCGTCACGGTCTCCGAAGCGGCTCGCATCGCGTTCCTCAGCGTTGACACGATCCGACGATACGCGGACAAGGGTGTTCTCGCTGTCGTCCGTACCCCGTCGAACCACCGCCGCTTTCGCCGCGCCGATGTCGAGGCACTGCTGAAGGCGCAGGCGTCAGCATGACCGCGTTGGATGTGTTCCAGTACGACGGCGCTGATGTCCGCACTGTCGTCATCGATGGCGAGCCTTGGTTTGTGGCCCGCGACGTGGCGGCAATCCTCGGATACGCGAACGCCGCAGACGCGATCAGCAAGCACTGCAAGGGGGTCGCGAATCACTACCCCCTTCAGACCGCGGGAGGAGCGCAACACGTGCGCATCATCTCCGAACCGGACATGCTCCGCCTGATCGTGAACAGCAAACTCCCTGCCGCCGAGCGTTTTGAGCAGTGGGTGTTCGAGGACGTGCTCCCGACGATCCGCAAGACGGGGCGATACGGGTCCGACGTGGACATGCTCACGGCGCTCCCATCCTCGAAGCTCCTCATGCTCGCCGCGGAAGCCGCCGAGCGTGCAGAAGCCGCGGAAGCGAAGATCGCGCTTGACGCACCAAAGGTGCTCTTCGCCGACTCCGTCGCCGCTTCAGAGGATTCCGTGCTCGTCGCACGCCTCGCGAACATCCTCAAGCAGAACGGGCTCGACATTGGTCAGAACCGCCTCTTCGAGCGGTTGCGTGAGGACGGGTACCTCTGCAAGGGCGGATCGAACCACAACCGGCCGACGCAGCGAGCGATGGACCGAGGCCTATTCGAGGTCATCGAGCGCACCGTGCACGGATCAGACGGAAGCCCGCGCATCAAGTTCACCCCGAAGGTGACCGGTAAGGGGCAGAACTACTTCGTCAACCGCTACGCCAGCGAGACGGCGGTGGCCTCGTGAGCGCCCCGCTGAGCGATGCCGAAATCGGCGAAGAAGTTCGCGCATTCCGAGACGCCGCTGGGATGTCGCAACAGGAACTTGCAACACGCATGAAGGACTGCGGATTCACGTGGGCACAAGCCACCGTCTGGGCCGTTGAGAGTGGCAACCGCTCATTGAGGTGGAGTGAGGGCGTGGTTCTCGGTCAGTTGATCGGGTTCGGAACATCGCCCGAAAACTCCGAAGTCGTTCGCGACGCGATCGCCTACCGACGAATCCTAGAGGTCGTTGGCAGTCGTGAGGCAAACGCCCAGCAGACGCAGGTAGGTGCCGCATGAACGCATCGACCGGACCCCAGCCCCGGGTCGAGGCGGAGGGGGTGGCCGCGCGCGTTGAGCGTCCCCAACGCGCTCCCCGCGCGGCCACCGTCATCACCACCCTGCTCGCGCTCCTCCCGGCGCTGGCGTTCTTCGCCGCGGACATCACCCGCATGACGATCGAGCGCGCCGCGGGCATGCCGGGGCTCCCGTCCGGGACCACTCTCCTCGGCCTCGGCTTCGCGGTCGCCTGGCTCTACGGCATCGGCGCGTTCCAGCGCCAGTTCTGGATCAGCGCGATCGCCTCACCCGAGCACCCCGAGTCCCTGTCACGCCTGGACCGTCTCGACGGTGTCGGCACGCACACGCCCCGCAACGCGCAGACCCACCCCTGAACCCGCTCACCGTCACGAAAGGCACGATCATGACGGACCACACCACCCACGACTCACCCCTCGGACTCTGGAAGTCCTTCGAACGGACCTCCCGCGTCGCGTGGACGATGCAGCGCATCAACACCCTCGCCACCCTCGCGACACAGCTCGAGCCGAACGACCGGGTCGACGCGGCCCGCGCGATATGGCTGGAGTACGTCGACGGCCACGGCACCAGCGACCTCGACCGTATAGGGGAAGCTCACATCCTCGCCGCGATATATCAGTGGCTCCCGAAGTCCGATGTCGTGAAGTTCGCCCGCAACGCATGGGGCGACAGGATGCTCGACGCGCACGCCCGAGACGACCTCCACATCTCCTGGTGGCCCGACGACTCGTCCGTGATCATCCAGCACACGACCCGCATCGGCACGGTCGCGACCCTCGTCCTCACTGAGACCTCCGCGACCGGCCGGCTCAGGTGATCGGCGTGATCTACGCGACGGCAATCGCCCTCGCGGTCGTCAGCTTTGCCCTGGCGACCCTCATCATCCACACCCACAAGCGACCGCGGCGACGCACCGCCGCAGAAGGAGAGTGACATGGGAGTCAAGCTGTCAGGCTCACTGCCGAAAGACGACGACGCGAACGGCATGGAGCGCCTCAACTCCCAGTTGATCCGCTACCCCGAGCGCCGGCACCTCGTGGTCATGGTCGTCGACACCGACCGCATCAACCAGAAGCACGACGGACGCGGCGGACTCCGCTCCGAACCGACCGCGGGCATCCTCTTCATCGAGCCAGTCACCGACGAGGAGGACGTCGACACCGTCTTGGACGTGATGAGCCGCGTCCGCGCCGAGCGTGTGGACGACGCCACCCTCGACTTCGACTTCGGTGTGGGCGACCAGTTCACGAAGGCCGCGAACGACCTCCGCACCGCGTCCGGCATCAGCTTCGACGAAGCGAGCAACGAGTGAGCCGGTGGGAAGCCGGCGACGCGCTCACCGTCGGGAAGATCCGCTGGCAGGTCATCGCCGTCATGCCCAGCGGGCCGAACCCTGTCCGCCTCATGGCGCTCAACACCATGACGAAGCGGACGTGGGCGACCACTCATCGGAACCTTCCGCGAAAGGTGGCGGCATGAACATCGGACACATCATCGTCCCAGGCGACGCGCCCCGCGAGCTGTGGTCGGCGGAGCGCGGCGAAGGCGTCACCGCGTCGGAGGCGCTGGCGGTCGCGCGCGGCGGACTCAAGGCACGCCAGGCGATCGCGGAGCGGAAGATGAACGGCTCCACGTTCCACGGCAACGCCGCGACCAGGGCCGGCAGCGCACGCGAAGCCGCGCTGCTCGACGAGGCGATGGAGATCATTCCCGGCATCGAGCCCAACTCGGCGCTGTGGGGCGCGCACGACAACGACCTGCACCGCGCAACCCCGGACGGCATCGGCACCGACGAAGAGGGGAACTTGCTTGTCGTCGAGGTCAAGTCTCACGAATGGGGCTGGGAGCACGACACCATCCCGGCAGACCACCGCGCACAGCTTCAGTGGCAGATGCACGTCGTGGGCGCCGACTATGCGCTCTACGGCTTTGAGGTCCGCGACGAAGGCGACCAGCCCCCGATCGAGGGAGCGCAGTGGATTCGCGTCGACCGCGACGAGGAAATGATCGAGTGGCTCGTCGACCGAGCTGACGCTTTCATCTCGTGGCGCAACGACGGATGCCCGGCCGTCGATGACCTCCCGGACGACGTCGCTTCCGCGCTCGATGAATGGGCGCCGCTCAAGCGCGAGCTCGACGCGCTCGCGAAGCGCGAGAAGGCCGCAGCGGCGGCGCTCAGGAAAGCCACCGCGGACCTGCCGCACGTCGAGCGGTTCGGAACCGTCGGCATGGGTGAGGCCGGGGGATTCCAGATCAGCGTCGCCGAGATCGTCTCCATCGACGAAGAGAGGTGGAAGGAAGACGACCCCACCGGTCACGCTGCGATCCAGCAGGCGCGCGCCGCCCTCGCCGTGGCCGAGGCGAAGGCGAAGCGCCTCTATCCGAAGATCACCCGCCGCCCGTCACTGCGATTCCAGGAGGCCACCAGTGTCTGACACCGACACCATCCACCCCGAGCTGAAGACCATCGGCGACGTTGAGCGCATCGTCCACGCCTCCGGCGTCTGGGATGGCACGTCCCCGGTCGAGTTCTCCGACGACGGCGAGACCTGGCGCGAGGCATGGGCACCCACGATCGTCGGCGAGGGCGATGAGGTCCAGATCGTGCAGGCACACCCGGAGTTCGCGCGCGTCACCGTCTACCGCAAGGACGTCCGGGTGCCCACGACGGTCACGATCCGGTGGGACGAGCAGGTGCCCGTCGAGAACGAGGAGTGGTCGGAGAACTGGCACCGCTCGCCCATGCGACACTTCGGCCGCACCGCCCGCATGGTCGGATTCCGGCAGACGTTCCGCGACCTCCTGGGGGACATCCGCATCCCCGACGAGCACCAGCCGCCCGCCGAGCCCGATGTCGTAGAGCGCGACTGGGCCGCGGAGTTCGAAGCGGCAGACACCCCCGAGGCGATCGAGGACCTCGGAAAGTGGGCACGCGCCGCGCGGGCCTTCACCCCGGACGCGGACGGCACAGCGCTGCACCGTGCATGGCGCGACCGTCGCAAGCAGCTCAACGACGCCGCCTGGCGCACCGAGGCGCCGGAGCTCTCACCCGATGAGCTCGACCGGCACCACGCGTTCTTCGGAGACCCGGCCCGGGTCGCTGCCCCGCAGGATCACCGTCCCCCGCAGAACCGTGCACAGCGCCGCGCGGCGGGGCGAAAGAAGGGCCGCCGCTGATGACCGACGTGAACCCGATCACTGGCGAGGTCGAGGAGCCGGAGCACATCCCCGGCACCGACACCGAGCTGGTGCCGTTGAACCTCTCGGCCATGAGCGAGGACGAGCTGATCGCGCTGTTCCCGACGCCCGTCCAGGCCGCCGGAGCGCTCATGTACGCGCGAAACGTAGCCCGCCGCGCACCCGCCGCGCTAGACACGTACCGCCGCAAGCTCAAGACCGCAGAGCGCGACCTGACCGTGGCGCTCGCACTCGGCGCGGAGAAGATCCTCGAGGTCTATCCGCGGATGCCGATGGGGGAGCGCCGTGACCTCGCGCGCGCGATCGATGACCGTGTGAAGGATGCACAGCTCGCCGCCGACACGGCGTGGCTGGAGATGGAGTACGCCCGCGACTTCGACCGCATGATCGGCCGGGACATCGACATCCTGCGATCACTGAACGCCAATCTGCGGGGTGAGCAGCGATGAGCAAGCCGACCACGGCCGTTCGCGACAGCACCTACGAGCGGGACATGCACCGGTGCGTGTCGTGCGGCGTCATGGTCGCGCTCTCGTTTCAGCACCGCCGAGCGGTCGGTAACGGAGGGTCGAAGATCCGCCCCACCTGTGAGGACGGGCTGACCCTCTGCGTGCTCTGCAACAACCGCGCCGAGCACGTGCTGCAAGCGCGAGCGCTCTACTTCGGATGGAAGGTGCGCCGGTGGGTGAAGGACCCCTCGCGCGTGCCCGTCTACTACCCGCACGAGTTCGGGTGGTTCCGGCTCGTCGGCACCCGCCGAGAGAAGATCACCGCCGGCGCGGCGCACGAGATGATGCGCGATGTCTACGGCGACGAGCACGAGACGTGGAGGGCAGCCGCATGAGCATGCCCGAGTTTGCGATGACCTACGTCGTGTTCTGGCCCGAGCGCAACGTGCTCAAGGTCGGCCGCGCATGGAGGTTCAACCGCGTCCACCGGATGACCCGCACCGGCGGACACATCATCATCCTCGCCAGAGGCACCGACGCCACCTGGGAACGCGAAGCACTCCGCACACTCCGCCGATGGTTCCCGCAGGCCTTCCGCAACGAGACCGAAGCTACCGGACTCCTGCTGATGGGCCGCGGCTGGTCGGAGTGCTTCCAGGTCGACGAGCACCACCTACAGCTCGCCGTCGACCTGTGCATCGAGGGATTCGCGAGAGGGAACGAGCAAGGTGTCAACGACGAAGAGCGTCCAGAGGAAGATCACGACACAGGATCTGGAGTTCCCCGGGTACCTACGAGCACCGCACGCAGCGAAGACGACAGCACTCGGCCTGTGGCTGCACACGGACGGACTCGGCCGCCGGCAACTCATCCCGGAGCTGATCGCCGCAGCGATCTACCCGGGCGAAGCCGCGACCGAGACGGTCATCGAGCACCTGCTGATGCTCGAGGAGTCCGGCTTCCTGGAGATGTACTCGGCGGACGGCGAGGAGTGGATCGCACTGCGGCGACCGCTGAAGCTCGACGCCCGCACTGCATGGTCGAACTGCCCCGACCCACCCCTTCGCGAACGTTCGCGAAGCTTCGCGGCTGTGGGGGGAGCGCGGGCGAGGGCGCGGGAGCGAATGCGAGACGAGGACCGGGAGCGCGCGGGGGAATGGGCCGAGTGGCGCGAGGAGCAGGAGCGTACGCCCCTGCCGCCGCGACCTCGCCTGCTGGACGCCCCGCCCATCGGATGCCCAGATCACCCCAATGGCCGCTTCGAGGACTGCGGGAAGTGCGGGACTGCTCGCCGCCAGCACGACAGATGGCTCGCTCAGCAGCGATACGAGGACCAGCTCACGAAAGCGATGGAGGATGACGATGGACAGCCGTTCTGACCGATTCCTGGAGCTCGAAGCGTCCGGGGCGTCTTCCGCGGAGATCGCGGGCATCCTCGGTGTCTCGACTCGCACGGTGACCAGGTGGCGTCACGACGCTGGCTGTAGCCACGCGCCAGCGGCGAACGTCCGGGACATGTCGGTGCGGGAGCGGGCGCGGCGCCTTCTCGACGATGGGGCGTCGTTCGCCGATGCCGCAGCGACGGTCGGGGTGGCCCGGTCGACGTTGCGGCGCTGGTTCCCCGACGTGCCCGCATGGACTCGCTCGCAGACCGGCCAGTGGTCGGTGCTGCTCCGCCAGGGTGAGGCGGTGCTTCATGGGTGACCGGGTCTGCATCCGTGGCTGCATGCAACGCCAGCACTTCGCTGACTGCCCCGACTACGGCAAAGACGACGGCACGTGCCGCGGCTGCGTCCCCGCAGAAGCCCGTGACGGGTCACTGATCTGTGACCGCTGCTTTGGCCGCACCCGCCGCATGATCACCGACGCCCCCGACCTCCTCGGCCGCATCCGTTCCCTGGGTGACCCGACGAAGGCACGCGCCTACGACCAGGTCGGCACTGGTGCGGCCCGGAACGTCGAGGCGCCGGCCCCGATCCCCGCCGACCTCATCGACGCCGGTGACGCGATCGCCGGGACTCTCCGCGCCTGGGCATCCATGCTCGAGCACCGCGGATGGGACTCCCGCGGCCTCCCAGCCGGCGCTGACGCCGCCGACGCCTACGAGGAAGCACAGGGGAACGCATCGGTCATCCTCGACGAGCTCCCGAAGCTCGCGAACGACCAGGACATGATCATCGCCCTCACCGCCGCCGCCCTCGATCTCCACCCGGCCGTCGACGGCATCCGGGAGCGCTGGTCGATCGCTGACGCGATGTACCGGTGGAACGTCGAACGCCCCACGGAAGCATTCGTCGAGATCCAGGAAGACACCGAGGAGATCCGTGTCGGCGGGGTGTCGGAGTGGAGGAATCCGCTTCTGACGCGCCGTGAGGCCGCCGGGCTGGTCGGTGTCTCCGAGCCGACGCTGCGCCGATGGGTGCGCGACGGGGACCTCACCCCGGCGGCGACATTGCGGGTCGGGTCGAGCAAGCACACGTGGTTCCGGTCGAACGCCGTCCGCGAAGCCGCATCCGTGGTCGAGGCGCGCCGCGGCAAGAAGAAGGAGGCCCAAATGAAGTGCCCCGAGTGCCGGGATGGGAAGCCGCAGAACTGCATCGGCTGGACCCTCGACGGCGACGACAACGAGGTCCCCTGCGAGGGCGCCTCATCCGATCATCAGTTCTGTGCTTTGGAGGAGGAAACCGATGCAGACCACTGAATCGACACTCAAGGCCGACTTCCTCGCCGCACGCACCGCCCGTGGAATCAGCCTCAAGAACGCGGCGAAGGAGATCGGCTGCGCGTTCTCGCTCATCGTCCGCATGAACCGCGGCGTCAGCATCTCGCCCGAGTCTGAGGCTCGCATCCGAGAGTGGACCGATCGACAGCCAAATACCCCCGCCGATCACATCCCCGGTGAAGAGTGGCGCCCCGTCATCGGATGGGAGGGCATCTACGAGGTGTCGGATCACGGTCGGGTTCGGAGCGTCGAGCGGACTATCCCGCACGGGTCAGGATTTCCGATGGTCCGAGTCAGTCACGTTCTCCGCCCAGGGTCGCTCCGCAAGGCCGGGCATCAGCTCGTCTGCCTCATGGATGGCGTCGGCGGTCGCAAGCAGTCCCGGTACGTGCATCAGCTCGTGCTCGAGGCTTTCGTCGGCCCCATGCCCGAGGGGATGGAGGGCTGCCACTACGACGGTGACCCGCGGAACAACCGTCTCGAGAACCTGCGGTGGGACACGCACGCCGCCAACATGCAGGACGCCCTGCGGCACGGCACCCACCCGGGACTGAGGAAGCGCGTGGCTACCAACCAGGCCAACAGGGGTTCGGAGGAATCATGAGCATTGGAATCACTCGACCGAATGGGTCGGTCTATCGGCCTCGCAAAATCCGCACGCAGTTGCTCGGGAACGAGGACGAGACGAACGCGGTCGTCGTTCTCGGCACTCACGACCTGGCGGATGCGCGGGTGCGCGCTCAGGCGGAGGTGAAGAAGCTCAACAGCGGCATCGACTACCAGTTCTTCATCCGACCGAGTGACCGCGGAAAGAGGGTCTGGTACCGACAGAAGCTCTGGGGCTTCCACGAGGATTCTCCGCTCTACGGCTTCGAGGTGGATGAGGAGCGCGGAGTGGCTGGTGTGGAGTTCGACATCATCACAGAGTTCGACCTGGACGATGCTTGCCTCGACGAGTTCGACGCTCCTGAGGCCAACAGGGGGTCAGGCGATGGACTTTCTTGAGTTCGCGGTGTCGGTCGGAGCGCTCGTGTTCCTCGGCTCGATCCTCGCGATGGGGGTGGTCTGGTGGGCGTACTTCTGTTCCGAGGTGGTGCCCCGCTGGCTGCGTGATGCGCGGGTGAGACGGACCGCTAAACGCCAGGCCAACAGGGGGTCGGACTCATGAAGCTCCTCGACCTCTGCTGCCGCGCCGGCGGCGCATCTACGGGATACCACCGTGCCGGATTCGACGAGATCGTGGGATGGGACCTCGAGCCCATCGACGACTACCCGTTCGAGCTCGTCGTCGGCGACATCACCACCATCACCCCGGACTACCTCGACGGATTCGACGCGGTCCACATCAGCCCACCGTGCCAGTCGCAGACGGCTCTCACGAAGGGCACGAACAAGGGCCGCGAGTACCCCAACCTGATCCCGTTCGCACGTGAGCTCGTGACCGCATGGGGTGGGCCGGCGGTGATCGAGAACGTGCAGGGTTCGGAGTTGCGGCGCGACATGACCCTCTGTGGGGAGATGTTCGGGCTCAACGTGATCCGGCACCGGTACTTCGAGTTCCACGGATGGCCGGCACCCACCCAGCCTGCTCAGAACCTCGCCGAAGCGATCCCGCCGGCGTACACCGAGCACATTGGTCGCGCGCTGCTCGCGACCATCACAGAGGAGAAGGCCGCATGACCACACCACCCATCCAAGAGGATGGCCGCTCATGAGGCGTCGCAAGGTCGAGACGATGACCCGCGCCGACATCGGGAAGCGCATCACGTTCACCAGCCTGAGCGGGCGCACCGTCGAGGGGCAGGTGCGAGCTTTCACGCATGGTGTGTTCAGCAACAACACCAAGGACGAGGTGGACGTGCCGCTCGTCGGCATCAGCGTATACGCCCTCCGATCACACGAGCACCACTGGGCCACGCCGGAAACGCTGGCCGAGTTCAGGACCAACGAAGGAGAGAAGCAATGAGCGCGAACGAGATCGCGAAGATGCCCGCGACAACCTCAGTGGAGGTGGAGATCCGCTTCACCGAGGAACGCATCGGCTTGTACTTTGTCGACGCTCAGATGGCGCAGTGGGAAGAAGACCTCGGCACGCGAGCCGAGTACCCGACCCGAGCCGCCCTGGTCGACGAGATCCGATCGGCGATCGAAGACGTGGCCGATGAGCTCGCGGAGACGCTGGTTGCCGACATGGAGCGCCGCGAGTCGGAAGCTACAGATCGCGGCAATGGGGGTGCGGAATGAGGACCATCTGGAAGTACCAGATCAACTACTTCCGGGAGACGGTCGGCACCTTCCAGATGCCGGGTGGCGCACGGTTTGTGCATGCCGCCGCGGAGGTCATCGACCCGGGATCTCTCGAAGAGAAAGCCGTGTCGCTGTGGTTCGAGGTCGACCCGGAAGCGGGGAAGGAGTTCCGCGTGTTCGAACTGTTCGGCACCGGGCACGACATCCCGGACGGTGCCGGCGAATACCGGGCCACCGTCGTCGCGCCGCCGCTGGTGCTGCACGTCTACGAGCGGGAGGGGTCTGGTTCATGAGCACCGAGACGAAGCATGCCGAGCACGTGAAGGTTGACGCGTACGCCGCCGACTGTCTCGAAGGAGAGTGCGAGCACGTCAACGAATGGGGCGAGGGTGACCTCGAGCTCTGCCCGGTCATCAAGTTCGACACCTGCATCGACTGCATGGACGAAGCCGGCGCGGGTCGCGACCCGGAGGGGTGGGAGGAATGGCCTCTCAACGCGTGGCCGCATCCCGGGTCGGCCGGGTGGACCGAGACGGCACCGGAGCCCCGGATCTTCAAGGAGTCGCTATGAGCACCGAAGACGAGTACACGCCCACCACCGAAGAGGTGCGCGCCGACCACGCACGATCCCTCACCTATCCGAAATTCGTCTCGCCCATCCGGGCGCGCCAGTTCGATCGCTGGCTGGCGTGCCTGTTGGAGGGGGAGCGTGCCCGCGCACGCACCGAGACCGACAGCACTCTCGCTTGGATCGAGCGCGTGCTGCAAGGGGCACACCGGGCGAAGGACTCCGACTATGCCGAAGGCGTGCTCGACACTCTGATCGCGGTCCGCAAGATGCTCGTGTGGGGCGGCGCAGACGATGTGCCCGTGACCGCACTACTCGAGAGGGCTGAGATCTCAACCACCGACCACACGAACAGGAGCGAGTGATGTTCAACGACCCTAAGAGGAAGCCGCTGATTGTGGACTCCACGTTCGTCACGGTGCCCGTTTCTCGCGGGGCCGAAGTCGCGATCATGGAATGGGTTGCCGACAACATCAGCTCTCTGGAAGAGAAGCTTCACCCTCTGGGCCTGACACCCGGCGATCTAGCGGCCCCGGAATGGCGGCGACTCGTCTACTACGACGAGGCGCTGTCCTTCGCCGACCGCATGGTCATGCGATCGATCGATGCGATGGAAGCGCAGAAGGCTGAAGACGAAGAGCGAAAGAAGAGCCGCGACCCCTACGCCGAGTGTCGCTGCAACCACGGGCGACACACCCACGTCGCCTACACCGGAGCGTGCGGGTTGTGCGACTGCCCCGCCGTCCGAACGCTCGACTCCCAACCGACGGAAGGGGCGACCAATGGCTGACTTCATACTCGACGCAGAATCACTGTGCAGCAAGTGGGGGTTCGGCGACGGTGATGCACTCGACGACTGGTGGTGGGACACCTACGACGATGACTCGCCCGCCAACAGCGACGACATCCTTCACGCGCTCGTGGTCGAGTACCTCGTGCCACGGATGCGCGACGCGGGCTGGTATCCCGTGCTCACCCGCATCGAGACCAACCACAACACCGTGCGCGCAGAGACGCTCAACGGTGCGCCCGTCGACTGGTACGACAGCGATGGTGCGCATTTCCAGCATCCGATCGTCGTGACGGTCACGCGAGAGCAAATCGAACAGATGGCTCAACGGATCACGGTCGCACCGATCGGCTACAGATCGACCGGACCTGGGACTTCCGATGGCTGACGTGACCTGCACCGGCTGCGGCCAAACCGTCACCGAGGACGAGAACGACCCCGCCCTCGGGTCGAAGCTCACCACCCACATCGGTGCCTGCGACACCCACGAATGGCAGAAGCCCTGCAAGCACACCGGACCCTGCTGGCGGACAGGCGACACGCCGAAAGATGCGGGCGCGTCGTGACACCACCTATGAACAGTTCTCGATTAGGGTGGACCCTGCGGGGTCACCGACCCTACTGAAGCCTCCAACCCACACCGGGTCGGGGGCTTCGGTCGTTCAGGGCATCGTGCCGCCCCGAACGACACCAGCCCCACCGGGCGCGCGAACACACCTCGAGCGCCTTCGCAGTCGCAGACGTGTCGGTGGGGCACACTCTCTCGTCCTCGACATGGCCGGTCGACCTGGTCCCGGCAGATCGAGGCAAGGGCCGCACTCGCTGGCGGCCACACCGGCGCTGTCGTCGCCGGAACGCGGGGTGGGTGCCGGCTTAGGGTACCGGCCACCCACCCCGCCTCACACACGGGAGGCTCAACGATGAGCACACTCCGAGCACTCGCGATCGTGGGTGCCTGGTTGGTAGGCCTCGCCGCGGTCACCTACTGCCTCAACGAGCTCGCCCGAGCGATGGGGATCACATGAGACGCCGCATCGAGGACATCGTCGCCGAACAGGCCGACCCGCCCGACCTGCCGTACGAGTGCGCCTACTGCGAGAAGCGCCACAAGTACCGTGTCGTCGCCGCGAACTGCTGCGACCCGATCAGCTTCGAACTCGGATACGACTGACCCAGGGGGCGGGGGCAAGAGACCCACAGGGGGAGCCCATGCCGAACCGAGACACCGGCCCCGACCCTGAACCATCAGGCAGGGAACGCCAACGACTCCTCCGCATCGTCTGCCCCCCAGGCGCCGAGTGCTGGCTATGCCGAGGCAAGCGAGGCCCCATCAGATGGGGACTACGACCACGCCACCCACTCGGCCCCAGCATGGACCACGTAGTACCCCGCTCCAAGGGCGGCTACTGGCACCTCACCAACCTTCGTCCATCACATTACGGATGCAACAGCGCACGAAGAGACCGCGAACCACCACCCCAGGCCGGCATCCGCTCCCGCACCTGGTAGGCCCGCACCCGGGAAACAACATCGATTTTTTCCCACCCCCGACCACGAGACACA
>NZ_DBHD01000121.1:0-10664 GCF_002296025.1 Microbacterium sp. UBA837 | reverse complement strand
AGCGAGTAATTGTCGCCGCGCTGATTGTTGGTGAGCGCCTCCTGGAACTTCGCATCCGCGCGTTCGTTAAGTTCCTGCGCCTCGACGGTGCCGGGAGGGATGTACTCGGGCACCGCGAAGGGACCGGCTTCGACACGTCCACCGGCATCCCATGCCTCGAACGCCACGGCAAACTCGGGGCTGAACCGGTCCTCGATATAGGCAGCGAGGTCTTCTTCGCCGTTGTAGGTGGCCCGGACCCACTCGGCGTAGACGCTCAGGTCGAACTGTCGTGCATCGCGAGCCTCGCCCTCGGCACTGGTTGCCTGTACTCGTGCGCTGGATGCCTGGCTGAACGCGATCGACATCTCGCCGCCCCACTTGGAGGCCTCGAACCCACACCATGCCGTGAGGACTGCCGTGATCGACAACACGAACACCGCCATGATGTCGAGCCAGTCGCGGCGCGGACGGGTCGCTGGCGAATCTCCACTCACGCGGTCATCCTTTGGCTCTCTAGACTGCAGGCAGGCCCGCATCGATTGGCCGTGTCAGCGATACCGCGGAACAGAGGATCACGAATGCAACTGGGAATGGTCGGACTCGGACGAATGGGCGCGAACATCGTGCGCCGCCTCATGAACGACGGGCACGAATGCGTCGTCTACGACGTGAATGCGGATGCCGTGACCGCCCTCGCCGGCGAGGGCGCGACGGGTGCGGAGTCGTTCGCCGACATGGCGAGCAAGCTCGAGGCACCTCGTGCGATCTGGCTCATGATCCCCGCGGGCCTCACCGGCGATGTCGTCGACCAGGTGGCCGAGGTGCTGGAGCCCGGGGACATCATCATCGACGGCGGCAACTCCAACTACCGCGACGATGTGCGCCGGGCCGCGAAGCTCAAGCCCAAGGGCATCCATTACGTGGATGCCGGCACCAGCGGCGGCGTGTTCGGCCTTGAGCGCGGTTATTGCCTCATGGTCGGCGGTCCGAACGAGGCATTCGACCGGATCGAGCCGATCCTCAAGACCATCGCGCCCGGCAAGGGCGACATCGAGCGCACGCCGGGGCGTACCGGCGACTACGCGCCCGAAGAGCTCGGCTACCTGCACTGCGGCCCGTCGGGGGCCGGCCACTTCGTCAAGATGGTCCACAACGGCATCGAGTACGGGATCATGGCCGCGCTCGCCGAGGGGATGAACATCCTCAAGAACGCCGACGCGGGAGTCCGCGAAGCCGAACATTCGGCCGAGATCGCCCCGCTGGAAGAGCCTGAGTTCTATCAGTTCACGATCGACACCCCCAAGGTCGCGGAGCTGTGGCGTCGCGGATCGGTCATCTCGTCGTGGCTGCTCGACCTCACCGCAGCTGCCCTCGAAGAGAACCCCACGCTCGACGGACTCGCCGGCCGGGTCTCCGACTCGGGCGAGGGCCGCTGGACCGTCAAGGCCGCCGTCGACACGGGGGTTCCCGCTCCCGTGCTCTCTGCAGCGCTGTTCGAGCGGTTCGCATCCCGTGATGAGGATCACTACGCCAACCAGCTTCTCTCGGCGATGCGCCTGCAGTTCGGTGGCCACCACGAGCTTCCCACCGGGGATGTGCTCGAGGCAGGTGCTCGCAAGTCCGATCAGGCTGGCTGACCTTCACGGCTGCGCGGCCTGTGCTTAGGCTGTCGGCATGCCAGTGCTGTTCTCGGTCCTCGTCATCGCACTGAGCATCGGTGCGCTCATCGACGCGATCGTCATCTCCGAGAATCGCGTGCGCTACCTCCCCAAGGTCGCGTGGGTGATTCTGATCGTTCTCGTGCCGCTGCTGGGCAGTGTCTTCTGGTTCGCACTGGGACGGGACTATCAGCGTGCGCCGGCGCCCTGGCGCGAGTACACCGACAAAGGGGCTCCGCCGGCGAGCGCCCCCGTGCGGCCCCGCGACACGCGCAGCACCGAGCAGCAGCTAGCCGATCTGGACCTCGAGATCGAGGAGTGGCGACTTCGGGCTGAGATCGAGAAGCGCAAGCGCGATCACCGCGACGGCTCGGCAGGCTGACCGTCCAGCGCGGGAAGATTCGCTTCGAAGGTCGTTCCCTGGCCCGGCGCGCTGGTGACGCGCAGGATGCCGCCGTGTGCGCTGACCAGGGCATGAGCGATCGCGAGTCCGAGGCCCGAGCCCGCAGAATGGCGGGAGGTGTCGCCCCGCCAGAACCGCTCGAACACATGCGGTAGTTGTTCGGCCGGGATGCCTGGTCCGGTGTCGTGTACGCGCAGGATGACGCGGTCGGCGTTCATCCGTGTGCTGACCGTGACGTCGGCATCCGGCGGAGTGTGCTGCAACGCATTACCGACGAGGTTGCGCGCGACCTGGGTCAACCGAGGTTCGTCGCCGAGGACCCGCGCGGGACCATCGGTGTCGACGATGAGACGGCGTTCAGGATGCAGCACGCGAGCGTCCGAGACCACCTCTGCGGCGACGGCGGCGAGATCGACCGGCGTGTTCTCGAGGGGCCGGCCGGAGTCGGTCCGCGCGAGCAGGGACAGCTCGTCCGTCAGCAGCCTCATTCGCCCCAGCTGTCGCTCCACGCGCGCCATCGCTTCTGCGAGGGCATCGGGGTCGGTCAGACCACCACGCAGGTAGAGCTCGACCCAGCCGCTCGCTGTGGTCAGCGGCGTACGCAACTCGTGCGAGGTATCTGCGACGAACGAGCGCATGCGGTTTTCGGCATCCTCTTGCACATCGAAGGCGAGGTTCACGGTGCTCGCCATGCGAGCGATTGCCGGGTCGCCGCTGCTCTCGACCGGAAGACGGAGGGTGCGGTCGCCCTCTGCGATCCGCTCGGCGTGCTCAGCCATCGCCGTGAGTGGGCGAAGACCACGACCGACGACGATCGCCGCCGCAATGATGAGGATGATGGTCGTCACCACCGCCGTCACCGAGAGCGCCGAGATCAGGAGAACGCCATTGGCCTCGCGATCGGTTGTGCGCACCACGAGCACGGCGGAGGTCACCGGGACTTCGCTCTCGTTGTCGCTGAACGTCAGCGAGAAGCCCGTCGTGTCGATCGTTTCGGCGAGGTACCGACCGTCGATATCGGTTGGCTCGTGAGCGGCGCGAGCCACAATCGTCGGGACATCGGCTTCGGGGATTCCCGCGGCTGCGAGCACGCCCTCGCCGTCGAGAAGAATGATGCCGAGCGAGCCCGCTGCGATGCGCTGCACGTTCTCGTCGGAGACGACGGCGCCGCCTGTCGCGTTCAACCCCGCGGCCATCCGCTGGGCAGGGCCCTCGGCTAGAGTGCCAGGATGCGGAGCGGGTGCGAGTGAGCGGAGGCATCCGTTTCGCCCTCCGCCGCGCTGGCGCCGCGCGTGCGTCACTTGTGGCCCTGGCAGTCTTCGCGGGGCTCTCGGGCGCGCTGGTCAGCGCAGCAGCGTCGGTGGATGCAGCTCGGGTGGCGCACTCGGCAGAAGAAGGGTTGGCGAGCGACGGGTCAGCCGGTGTCGCCGCGGTCGCGATCGGGATGCTCGCGCTGCCGGTCGCCCTGGCCGCGGTGCTGTCGGCAGCGGAAGTGACCCGGTCACGCGCCGGCGAGACGCGATTGCTTCTGGCCCGCGGCATGCGGCCGCGCCGGCTCGTGACGATGGCGGTGTTCGAGGCCGCCCTCATCGCAACGGTGGCGGGCCTCGCCGGTGCTCTCGGAGCCGGTGTGTTCTTGTGGATGCTGACGGCAGCCGCTGCGCAGGTCGTGCTGACGGCTACGGGTGTTGCGGTGTTCGTCGTCGGCACTGCGGGTGCCGCGGGGCTGCTCGCCGGTCGCGAGAGCCCGCCGGCGCGGGGCGTCGCGGTCGCTGTCGCTGCGATCATTGTCGTCGCCATCGTCACCGGGGTGGCGACCTGGCGCCTTCTGACCTTCGGTGTGGATCCGATCTCGTTCCTGGCCCCGGCGCTGCTCCTGCTCGTGGTTGCCACTGCATCGACCGTTCTCGCACTTGCCGGGCTCCGGATGCTCAGCAGCGCGGCGTCCCGGAGTCGGGGCCTCATCCTCGTCACGGCGCTGCGGCGGCTCTCTCGCAGGCCCGGGCGCTCCGCCTCATCGATGATCGCCGTCGCCATTGCGGTCGGAATAAGCGTCGTGGCAGCCTCGTACACCTCCAGCGCTGTCGGTGTCGGCGAAGGACCGGAAGCGCTGCGGGTGGGCGCAGACCTTCGCGTCGTGACCATCCCCGCGGACGTCACACCCTCGGCAATTTCCGCCGCAGCCGGGGCGGACGCCGCAATGGAAGGCCGTCAACTGGTTGCAAGCATGCCCTCGACGCGCTCGGAGCGCGACCGCGTCCCGATCCTGGCGCTGGAATCACAGAAGATCCGCGAGGTGATGACGGCGATCCCCGGTGTCGTCGACCCGGGCGAGTGGTCCGAGCGCTTGAGCCGACTTTCGAGCGCCGGCCAGATCCCCGCTCTCGTGTCGCAAGACGTCGCCGATGATCTGGGGCTGATCGAGGGTGACTCCCTTGCCCTGGATGCCTCCTCGCCCTCACTGACTGCGGACCTGGTGGTCGCCGGCGTGGTTCCCGTTATCCCAGGGACACCCGGCTCGCGAGGTTTTCTCGTAGATCTCGCGCGCCTGGCCGTCGTGTCGGGGGAGCGGGTCGAGCCCAATCAGCTCTGGATCGCCGCCGACGACCCCGGTGCCTCCGCCGCGCTGATCGAACGGGAGTACCCGCAGGTGGTCGTGCTCGCCCCCGATCCGGCTGTTGCAGCAGACCGTGTCGCCCAGGGATCAATCCTTCAGGTGTCGGCGATCGGGTCCGTCCTCATCGCCCTGACTCTGCTGGTCCTGCGCGGCAGAGTCAGCGGAGTCGAGGCCCGCGACGCGGCGCTGCTGTCCATTGTGGGAGCCGGCAGGCGAGGTGCGACCACGGTGGTGGCAACGCAAAATACGACGGCGCTCGTCGTCGGTTTCGTGGCCGGAATCATCGGGGGAGCGGTGACGGCAGCGGCGACGGTGCCTCCGGCTGTCCGGTGGGCATCCGGTGATCTTCCCGCTGCCTACCCCGTCGGCATCCAGGTCGATGTTCCCGCCTTGCTCGTGCTGCTGGCGGTGCTGCTGGTCGGTGGACTCGCCATTGCCTGGTGGGTCCGTCTTCCGCGAGCGCTCGCGCGGCTGATCCGAGAGGACGAGTAACGGATGCCACCGAATCGCCTCTCGGTTCTCCGCCTGCTGCGGCGTCGCTTCGGCATGCCGCGCGGTGCCGCGACGGTCATCGTCGTCCTTGCTGCGCTGACTGCTCTGCTCATCTCCGTTGCGCCCCGCATGCTCGTCCAGGTCACTCGGGACGAGGTAGCTCACCAGGTGGGGCAGCTCGCCCCGACAACACGAGACCTGACCGGGACGGTATCGGCGGTCGTGCCCGATGGCGGCATCCCGGGCCTGGAATCGTCACTGTCGAGCGCGCGCGATCAGTGGCCGTCGATCGTTCAGAGCCTGGTCGGTGATGGCGAGGTCGCGGTCTACACCGATCCGCTACGGGCATCGCCGGAGGCTCTGGGGCCGACCTCGCCCTTTACTGACGTTCACCTCATGGCAGAGCCGGATGCCCTCGCGCACCTGCAGATTGCCGAAGGGGCGTGGCCGAGTGCGTGGTCGGGTTCCGGGCCGATCGAGATCACCCTGTCGGAGGACGCGGCCGCCACGATGGACTGGCCGATCGGAGAGCGGCGCACGATTCTCACCGCGACGGCACCGCTCGAGCTGGTATTGACGGCGACGGTGCGAGCAGCAGATCCGGATGATCCGCGCTGGCTTCATCTGCCAACAGCGCTTACGGCAACCGTCTTCGACGACGGGAACCGGCGTCCGGTGGCGACCTCCGCTGCCTGGATTGATCCCGGGACCTGGGAGGTGCTCGACCCGCCAGGGACGGTGGTCGTGTGGTACCCGGTCGATGCTGCCGGTGCCGCCGACGTCGATGTCGCGCAGCTGCTTCCCGCGATTCGCGCAATCGTCACGTCACCGCTGCCGCTGGGCCCGGGTGGCGATGTTCGCGTGGCGCTCGATTCCGGTCTGGTCGCCGCGCTCGGCACCGCCGTCGGGCGTACCGAAGCGACGCGTGCGATCCTTGCGGTGGCGGCGGTAGGCCCTGTCGTCGTGGCCTTCTCGCTCGAGGTCCTCGCGGCGGCGCTCATGGTGCGTAGACGTCGGCAGCAGCTGGCGCTGCTGGCCGCGCGAGGTGCCGCCTCGTCCCAGTTGCGGCGCCTGCTCGCTCTCGAGGGGGCGCTGCTCGGCATCCCCGCCAGTGTCCTTGCGGCCGCGCTCGGGGTCTTCCTCGTTCCCTCGGACGCAGGCTGGTTCCCTGTCGCGCTCGCTGTTCTCGCGGGTGCGGTTCCGGCCGCGGCACTTGCTCTCGCACTGCCCCGACATCTCATCGCTGTCGGTCGGGAAGACCTCGATCGAAGGCGCCGCACGCTGCCGATGCTGGCGACGGAGGCTCTCGTGGTCGTGCTCGCCGCGGGAGCCGTGACCGTGCTGCTGGTCCGCGGCGCGGGCGCTGGAGCTCTCGATCCGCTCGCGGTGGCCGCGCCGCTGCTGGTGACCGTAGCGCTCGCGCTGATCGTCGTGCGGCTGCATCCGATCCCCCTCGCTCTGGCCTTGCGTCTGCAACGGCGTCGCTGGGGAGCGACGGGCCTCGTGGGCGCCGCGCGCGCCGTCCGGGAACCGGTTGCCGGGACGGCGGCAGTGCTCGCGATGCTCGTGGCCGTCGCGATCGCGGTGTTTTCCTCGGTTGTGCTTGCCACCGTCGACCGTGGCGCCGTCGTCGCGGCTGAGCGCATGGTCGGCGCAGACATCCAGATCTCCGGCCCGTACGTTGATGCCGATCAGCTCGACACGATCCGGGGGGTCGAGGGTGTCGCGGCCGTCGCGGGCCTGCTGCGCGGCGACTATCTGCCGGTCACGGGCCCCGGGGGCCGCGTAACCGCCGAGGTCATCGCCACCGATCCGACGGCGCTCGCGGCTGTGCAGGACGGAATGGTGGGAGCCTTCCCCGGGGGACTCGCCGACGGGGAGATCCCCGTGCAGGTCGTCCCCTCGACGGCGCTCGCGGCCGAGCTCGGTGGAGCGATCGACGCCATTTCGGGGGCGCCTGCGGAGGCAGCCGAACCGATCGAGCAGATTCTGGGTCTCACGGCTTCGTCGGAGTTCGTCGTGATGGGGGCCGATGACTACACCGCACTCACCGGCAAGGGCTTTTTCCCGCGCACGGTGCTGATCGAGGTCGCGCCGGGCTACGACGCCGCTGCCGTCATCGATCGCGTCGGTCAGATCGTCGGCGGCACCTTCTCGGTAAGTCTGCTGGATGCCTCAACCGACGAGATCCGCAGTTCTCCGGCGGTCACGGCCCTGCGGGTCGCCTTGCTCAGCGCGGTCGGTATCGCGATCGCGCTGTCGGCGGTTGCCGTCCTCGTCGTGGCCGGCGTGACCCGGGACGCACGCTCCCGTGTCATTGCGCTGCTGCGCACGATGGGCATGGGGCGCCGCGAGACACGCGGCATCGTGGCGTGGGAGTTCGTTCCGCTCGGAGTTACCGCCTTGGTGGCTGGCGGGGCTCTCGGCATCCTGTTGCCCCTTCTGATCGTGTTCTCCATCGATCTGCGCCCGTTCACCGGTGGGGGCGGCCAGCCCTCGCTCTTCATCGATCCCGTCCTGAGCGCTACGCTCGTCGCGATCGTGCTGGCAGCTCTCGCCCTCGCCGTGATCGGCGGCGTGCTGAGTGCTCGCGCGACCTCGACGGCGACAGTGCTGCGAATGGGGGAGGACTGAGATGACACCAGCACCCTCGGCTGAAGCCGACATCCACTGCGAAGGACTCGTGCGGATCTTCACCGTCGCCGATATCGAGGTGCAGGCCCTCCAGGGCCTTGACCTGTTCGTCGGTCGCGGGGAACTTGTCGCACTCGTCGGAGCCTCGGGTTCAGGCAAATCGACGCTGCTGGCGATTTTGTCGGGATTGGATACCCCCACGGCGGGGAAGGCTGTGGTCGCTGGCCGTGACCTGCCGTCGCTGACCAACCGCGATCGCGTGGCCTACCGGCGCGATGTGGTGGGCTTCGTCTGGCAACAGACAGCGCGGAACCTGCTGCCCTACCTCTCCGCGCTCGAGAACGTCGAGCTGGCCGCAGCCATCGGGCGCAAGCCTCGTGCGAAGGAGCGTGCGCTGCGGATGCTGGATCTCGTCGGGGCTGCCCACCTGGCAGGCCGGCACCCGGCAGAGCTCTCGGGCGGGCAGCAGCAGCGCGTCGCGATCGCGGTCGCACTGGTCAATGAGCCTCGGGTGCTGCTGGCCGATGAGCCGACCGGCGACCTCGACGAGGAAGCATCGGCGGAGGTTCTTCGCACCTTCGAGCAGGTCAACGCCGAGCTGGGAACCACCGCTCTGATCGTCACCCACGACCCGGCGGTCTCTGAGCACGTCCAGCGGACTGTCCAGATCCGGGACGGTCGTACGGCAACCGAAGTGTTGCGCTGGACTCACACCGATGACGACGGACGCGAGCACGCCATGGCCGAGGAGTTCGTCGTGCTCGACCGAGTCGGGCGGATGCAGCTGCCGGCGGACTACCTGACGAGCCTGGGCCTGCGTGATCGGGTGCGACTACAGCTTCAGGCCGATCATGTCGCGGTGCGGCCCGGTCACGAGGGCTCTGCAAGCCGGGGCGGAGCCGGAGAGACACGAGGCGAGGCTACGGATGAGTGAGCGTTCCGTGGAGCCCGTGGTCACGGCATCCGACCTGTCGGTGACCCACGTGACGCCCGCCGGAGAGGTGCACGCCCTCGTCGGGGCCTCGCTGGAGCTGTACCCGGGCGAACTCGTCGTGCTCATCGGCCCCTCGGGGGCGGGAAAGACGACCCTCCTGCACGTCCTTGGCGGTATCGAGACGGCGTCGAGCGGATCGGCCCGCGTCGGAGAGGTCGTCATCACGGATGCCTCGGAGCGTGACCTCGACAGGGTCAGGCGTGAGGACGTCGCCTTCATCTTCCAGTCGTTCGGACTTCTGGACGCGCTCACCGCCGCCGAGAATGTCGAGATCCCACTGCGGATCGCCCGGACCGAACCGGGCGCGCGCGACGAGCAGGTCGCGGCGCTCCTGGAGCGGGTCGGCCTGGCTGGCCACGCCGGGCAGCGTCCGTCGGAACTGTCTGGCGGTCAGCGTCAGCGTGTCGCGATCGCTCGGGCTCTGGCGGCGTCGCCGCGGGTGCTGCTGGCCGATGAACCGACCGGCCAGCTCGATTCGCACACCGCCGATGCAATGATCGATCTCATCGCCTCGGTCGCGCACGACGACGGGGTCGCGGTGCTGCTTTCGACACATGACCCGTCGATCGTGGCGCGCGCGGACCGGGTCTTGGAGATCCACGATGGGGTGCTCACCGAACGAGGCGTTCTCGCGCAGCCCGCGGCATCCGGCTGATCGGCGTCCCTAGATCCTGCGCTGTCGGATAGCCTGAGCGCCAGGTGACACGGCGGGACAGCGGGGGACCCACATGGAGCTGAGTTCGTTTCCGATCATCGGTATCGCGCTTGCCGTGTTGTCAGCGGCGCTGCTCACTGTCGGAAACCACCTCCAATCAGTCGGAGTGGAGCGAGCGAAGGGCGAGAGTACTTCGGGACTGGGGGCCGCGGGGTTCTGGGCGCTTGCCAGAACTCCGGTCTGGCTTCTCGGCTCCGTGCTGTTCGGGCTGGCGATCCTCGCACAGCTCACCGCTCTGGCGTTCGCACCCCTTATCGTCGTACAGCCAGTCGGTGTCATCGCGCTGGTCTTTGCGTCCGCGCTCACCGCGGTGGTCACGCGGCGCAGACCCAGCAGTGCCGAGATCGTTGCGATCCTGGTCGCTGTCGCCAGCCTCGCGGCGTTCGTCGGTGTCGCGGCCGCCGTCAGCGTGCAGACGACGATCACCGACCGTGAACTCATCCTGATCCTGATCATTCTGCTCGTGGTTCTCGCCGTCACCTTCGCTGTTCTTGCACTGCTGCGCCGGCGGGGCATCCCCCCTGTCGCCTACGTCGTGCTCGGGGGGCTGTTCGCAGGTTTCGTCGCGACGCTCGGCAAGACCGTCATCCTGCGCGTCCAGACGGCGTTGGCATCGCAGGACTTCCGTATCGACGACACCAACCTCCTGACGATCGCGTGCCTGGTCGGGATCGCGGTGGCCGGGGCGCTCTCGATCTATTTCGTCCAGACGGCCCACACGGTAAATACTCCGCAGACCGTCGTCGCGGGCCTCACGATTGTCGATCCCTTCATCGCCGTCATCCTCGGCATTACGGTGCTCGGCGAGGCAGTCGGGGCACCGCTGTGGAGCTTCGGAGTGTTTGCGGTGGCCGGCGCGGGCGCCATGTGGGCGGTCTGGCGGCTCGCCTCGATCACTCAGCCGTCGCGATGAGCAGTTCCCGCGTCGCGGCATGACCGACCGGCTCGGGGAGAATATCCCCATGGCTGCATACGAGTTCTCCGCCGACCCGCGTCGTGTCGATCGGGCCACGGTTCACCGTTGGCTGAGCGAGCTGTCGTATTGGGCACGCGGACGCAGTCGCGAGCAGCAGGATGCCGCGATCGAGAAGTCTCGCAATTACGGGATCTATGACTCCGAAACCGGCGCGCAGTTGGGTTACGCGCGGATCGTGACGGACGACGCGACC
>NZ_DBHD01000004.1:0-9337 GCF_002296025.1 Microbacterium sp. UBA837 | reverse complement strand
TGCGGGAGAGAGGATGCCGATGGCGTCCGCTCGATGAAAGGAAAGAAGAATGGCACCGAAGAAGAAGGTGACCGGCCTGATCAAGCTTCAGATCAACGCCGGTGCAGCCAACCCGGCGCCGCCGATCGGGCCTGCGCTCGGTCAGCACGGCGTCAACATCATGGAGTTCTGCAAGGCGTACAACGCCGCGACCGAGTCGCAGCGCGGCAACGTCATCCCCGTCGAGATCACCGTCTACGAGGACCGCAGCTTCACGTTCATCCTGAAGACCCCGCCGGCAGCCGAGCTGATCAAGAAGGCTGCGGGCGTGCAGAAGGGCTCGAAGACGCCGCACACGGCCAAGGTGGGCAAGCTCACCAAGGACCAGGTGCGTCAGATCGCCGAGACGAAGATGCCCGACCTGAACGCGAATGACATCGAGGCCGCCTCGCTGATCATCGCCGGCACCGCCCGTTCCATGGGCATCACGGTCGAGGACTGAGGGGGATAACGACAATGGCTACCAAGTCCAAGGCATACAACGAAGCCGCCGCGAAGATCGAGGCCGGCAAGTTCTATTCACCCAGCGAGGCTGTGAACTTGGCGAAGGAGACGGGCTCGAAGAAGTTCGACTCCACCGTCGAGGTCGCCCTCAAGCTCTCGGTCGACCCGCGCAAGGCAGACCAGATGGTGCGCGGCACCGTCATCCTGCCCCACGGTACCGGCAAGACTGCGCGCGTCATCGTGTTCGCGACCGGTCCTGCCGCCGAAGCGGCGATCGCCGCTGGCGCTGACGAGGTCGGCGGCGCCGAGCTGATCGAGAAGGTCGCCGGCGGCTACACCGCGTTCGACGCTGCAGTGTCGACCCCGGAACTGATGGGCCAGGTCGGGCGTCTGGGTAAGGTCCTCGGTCCCCGAGGCCTCATGCCCAACCCCAAGACCGGCACCGTGACCCCCAACCCCGCCAAGGCGGTCGAGGAGATCAAGGGCGGAAAGATCGAGTTCCGTGTCGACAAGCACGCCAATGTGCACTTCGTCGTCGGCAAGGCATCGTTCTCGGCCGAGCAGCTCGATGAGAACCTCAAGGCTGCGCTCGACGAGATCGTTCGCCTGAAGCCCTCGAGCTCGAAGGGCCGCTACATCCAGAAGGGTGCAGTCTCGACGACGTTCGGTCCCGGCATCCCGCTGGACGTGAACAGCATCGCCTGAGCAACGATCTGATACGACGACGGCCTCCGCTTCGGCGGGGGCCGTTGTCGTTCATCCGCCGACGACGAGGCTCACGCCGAGGACGATCATCACGACCGCGATGATGGCGTCGAGGATGCGCCAGGCTCGGGGCGTCGCGAGCCAGCGACCGAGATAGCGGGCTCCGAACCCCAGTGCGCTGAACCAGAGGATGCTTGCCATCACGGCGCCGAGCGCGAAGAGCCACCGGTCATCGCCGTGGGTGTTGGCGACACCGCCGAGCAGAAACACCGTATCGAGGTAGACGTGGGGGTTCAGCCACGTAAGCGCGAGGACGGTGAGAACCGTCGCGGAGAGCCGTGTCGCGGTCGTGGTCGGCTGAACCTGCACGGGCCGTTCGGTAGCAGAACCCGCGATGTCATCGCGCGGGTCGTCCACAGTCAGTGCGCCCGCGGGACGCCACGCGCGCCTGGCAGCGAGGAGGCCGTAACCCACGAGGAAGGCCGCGCCCGCCCACCGCACGGCGGTCACCAGCCATGGCAGTGCAGCCAGTGCGAGCCCGACACCCGAGACGCCGAGCACGATGAGGATGGCGTCGGATGCGGCGCACACCACGACAACCGCCAGTACGTGCTCGCGCCGGATTCCCTGTCGAAGCACGAACAGGTTCTGTGCGCCGATGGCCACGATGAGCGATAGTCCGAGGCCGAGACCGGCGAGGAGGGGAGGGAGCACGCCTCGACGCTAGCTGGCGCGAGACATGCACTCCAGCTCAGGATTCTCACGGGGCATTAGCATCGCTTCATATGAAGATCGACTTCGACCTCGCCGACACCGTCGCGATCATCGCCGAGGAGGGCACTCTGGAGGCTGCGGCGCGGCGCATGCGGATCACGCCGAGCGCCGTGAGCCAACGCCTCCGCGCGATCGAAGATCAGCTCGGTCGGGTGCTGCTGGTGCGCTCGAAGCCCGTGCGCCCGACGGCTGCCGGGGAAGCTGTCATCCGGCTCGCACGTCAGGCGCGTGTGCTCGAACATGATGCCCTTGCCGGCATCGGTGAAGACGGAGCCGCCGACGGACCCGTTTCTGTGCCGCTCGCGGTGAACGCGGACTCTCTCGCCACCTGGTTCCTCTCGCCACTGGGCCGCCTGAGTGCGCGGCATCCGATCGTGTTCGACCTTCATCGCGACGATCAGGACTTCACCGCTGCGCTCCTCGAGGGCGGCACCGTGATGGGCGCCGTGACGTCCCGTGCAGAGCCGGTAGCCGGATGCCGCGTTACCGCGCTCGGTGTCATGCGCTACGAGGCAGTCGCCACTCCCGAGTTCGTCGCCCGCTACCTCAACATCTCACGCGGCGACACCCGTGCACTGGCTGCGGCCCCGGTCGTCCAGTTCGATCGCCGCGATGATCTGCAGGACCGGTGGCTACGGGAGAAGGGCGTGTCGGCTTCGGAAGCCCCGCGCCACTACGTCCCGGCATCCCATGACTTCGCGCAGGCAGTTGTGTTGGGACTCGGATGGGGCTTGCTGCCCGGCTTCCAGTCGGCAGCTGAGCTCGAGCGCGGAGCGCTCGTACGCCTGGGAGGTCCGCCCGTCGACGTTCCGCTGTACTGGCAGCAGTGGAATCTGCGTTCGCGGCTTCTGGATGCCGTGGCCACCGAAATCGTCGAGGAGGGACGCCGCGTGCTTCGACCTGCGCGAGCCCTCAATCGTCGCTGACGCGCAGCACGATCTTGCCGCGTGTGTGCCCGCCCTCGATATCGGTGTGCGCCCTCGCCGCTTCCGCAAGGTCCAGCACGTGATCGATGTACACCTGAATCGATCGTGAGTCGAGCAGGCGGGCGATCGTCGCAAGGGTCGCGCCTTCCGGAATCACCTTGTAGCTGGTCGCGCGGACTCCTGCAGCCGCCGCAGCGTCGCGATACTCCGGCCACGATCCGGTGGGAACGAGGATGTAGATCCCGCCGGGCCGGAGCACCGACAGCGAGCGGGAGCCGATCGAGTCGGTGACGTTGCCCACGAGGTCGATGACGACGTCCATGTCGTGCACGACCTCCTCGAAGCGCGTCGAGGTGTGGTCGATCACGACCGAGGCGCCGAGATCCCGAAGCCACGGGGCGTTGGTTCCGGAGGCTGTGGCTGTCACGTGAGCGCCGAAGTACGCAGCGAACTGCACGGCGAAGTGCCCGACGCCACCGCTTCCGGCGTGGATGAGGATCCGCTGTCCTTCGTGAGCGTGAGCGGTCTCGACCACGAGCCCCCAGGCGGTGAGCGCTGCCACCGGCACTCCCGCCGCTTCGACATGCGAAAGGGAGGCTGGCTTGCGCGCGATCGACAGGGTGGGTGCGACGACATACTCGGCGTAGCTTCCCGGCGTCCGGGGGAACCCGGCCATCCCGAACACTTCCGTACCGACGGGGAACGGATGGGTCTCGAACGGCGACTCGACGACGACGCCGCTGAAGTCGAAGCCGAGGATCTCGGGAAGCTCGGCTACGGCAGGAGCAAGTCCCTTCCCGGCCCGCGTCTTGGCATCGATCGGGTTCACACCGGCGGCGACCACCCGCACAAGCACCTCGCTCAGGACGGGGTGGGGCACCGGGACGGTGGTCTCGGTCAGGACGCCGGGAGCGCCCCACTGCGCGACGGTGACCGCACGCATCACTTCGGGGACCTGCGAGAGTTCGGTGGAGAATGCCCGGGTTTCGGGGGATGGGCGTAGCGGCCGGAATCGCATCGGTCGCTCCTTCCGCGAATTCGTCGCCAGCGGACCGCGCACATCGGCATCGACGTGGCACATGACGACCAGGTGAAACCCCGCCCTCCGCGAGGTGATCTCAGTCAACCCCCCGATTGTCTCGCTCGTGTTACGCCGTTGTCACCGAGCCGATAAGACCCGGCCCGTCAGCGTTTCGGGATATCGCCCGACGCGAAGGCGGTGAGTAAGTCGGTCAGGTCGTCGATCGACTCGGTCGGCCACTCTGCGAGCGTGTGGGAGAGCATCCGTTCGTACGGTGCTCGCGCGGCATCCAATTCCTTCCGTCCCTCTGAGGTGAGGGAGATCAACCGTGAACGACGGTCGTCCGGATCAGCCGTCCGCTCGATGAAGCCAAGACTTTCGAGCTCGCTGATCTGCCGACTGATCATTCCCTTGTCGGCGGTCAGTCGATGAGCGAGGGCCGACGACGTCGTGGGTCCGATTCGGCCGATGGTCGCGAGGAGTTTGAACGTGCCGGGGAGCATTCCCGGGCTCACCTCATCAGCGATCTGCGCATAGAACTTTCGGATGCGCGAGATGAGCTCGGAGATCGCACCCTCGAGTCTGTCCACTGCCGCGCGGTGCTCGCGGGTCGCCGGGTCGAGGTCCTCGGGGGACTCGGACTCGCTCATCGCGGCGGTTCCTGGGTGGATGCCGCGCCAGCAGCCTTGGCGCGGTGAGAACTGTCGGAATCCGCTCCGAGCTGGGCAGTGGCGGTGAGGGTTTCCATGCCCTCGGCGACAGACACGGTAGCGAGGTCGGCTTCACCGGCTTCCAGTCGCTCGCGGTTCGTCATCCGGGTCAGGGGAACGTTCGGCAAGAACGCGATGGCGATGAGGCTCACGATCGCGAACGGCACGAGGATCAGGAAGGACTGTGAGATGCCTTGAGCATAGACGTCTTCGAAGATGACGCGCAGGCCCTCGGGCATCGCAGACACCTGCGGGAGGGACCCCGACTGGAGTTGCGAAGCCCAGGTCGACGCCTGGTCGCCGAGGGTTGCGAGCGCAGCGGTGACGTCATCCTTGCGTCCTCCCAAGAGGTCGGTGACGCTGCCGGCAAGAGCTGCGCCCATGACGGCAACACCGACGCTGCCGCCGAGGCTTCGGAAGAAGGTGACGCCGGAACTTGCCACGCCGATCTTGGTGGGTTCGGTCGTGTTCTGCACGATGAGCACGAGGTTCTGCATCGTCATCCCGACGCCCGCGCCGAGCAGGAACATGTACAGCGACACGAGGGCGAAGTTCGTGTCGTAGTGGATCGTCGTCAACAGGGCGGACCCTGCGATCAGCGAGATGCTGCCCCCGATGAGGTAGGGCTTCCAGTGCCCGAAGCGGGTGATCAGCTGGCCGACTCCGACGGATGCCACCAGGAGTCCGGCGATCATCGGGATCGTCATCAGCCCGGCCTCCGTGGGTGTGGCGCCTCGAGCCAGCTGCATGTACTGGCTGAGGAATACCGAAGCCCCGAACATGGCGATGCCGGTGGCGATCGAGGCGAGCACGGCGAGTGTGAATGTGCGGCTCCGGAACATCGAGAGCGGGACGAGAGGTTCGCGCGAGCGCAGCTCGACCACGATGAACAGAACTGCGGCGAGAACAGCGCCGCCCACCATCAGCAGGGTCGTCACGCTCCACCAGTCGAAGGAGTCGCCGGCGGTTGTCACCCAGATCAGCAGCAGCGAGACGGCGGCAGAGAGCAGGACGATGCCGAGGTAGTCGATCGAGACCTTCCGTGCCGCGAGGGGCTTCAGGTGGAGGGTGCGCTGCACGATGATCAGGGCCGCAACGGCAAAGGGAAGGGCGACATAGAAGTTCCAGCGCCACCCGATCCCGTCGGTGATGACGCCGCCTACAAGGGGGCCACCGATGGTAGCGAGCGCCATGACGGCGCCGAACAAGCCCATATAGCGACCGCGCTCGCGGGGGCTGATGATGTCGGCCATGATCACCTGGCTGAGTGCGGCTAGGCCTCCCGCGCCGACGCCCTGCACCGCGCGCATGGCGATCAGCCACTCGGTGTTCGGTGCGAATCCCGCCGCGGCGGTTGCGACGACGAAGATGCCGATCGCGAGCTGGAAGAGCAGCTTGCGGTTCACGAGGTCGGCGAGCTTGCCCCAGACGGGTGTCGAGATCGCTGTTGTCAGAAGCGTCGCTGTCACGACCCAGGTGAACGCTGCCTGATCGCCGCCGAGGTCGTGGATGATCACCGGCAGGGAGGTGGAGACGACAGTCGAGGCGAGCATCGAGACGAACATGCCCAGGAGCAGGCCCGAGAGGGCCTCGAGGACCTGGCGGCGAGTCATGCCGGATTCGGTGAGGGCCGCAGCTGGAGGGGAAACGGATGCCATGGGATGCCTTCTTGACGACGAGGAGTGGCTGCGCTCGTCATCGCGCAGTCATTGACAAATGTCAACTATAGAGTATTTGGTTGACAGGAGTCAATTAGTTGGCGGCTGCGCGTCGACGAAGAAACCTCGGCTCGGGGTCCGGCGGGGTGAGCGGGGTGCAGTCCGTGGCTGATCAGTCAGACAACGCGAGCGCGCGATACGGCTCGCGGGTCTCGACCGAGGCGACCGCCAGTGATCTCGTGCGCTGCGTGCGTAAGTACAGCTCATCGATGAGAGCCGTCGCCAGGCCGACAAGCCGGGCAATCTCCGTCTCGTCGCGATCAACCCACGCGCACCGGGGCTCGTCGCCGACAGGGACGAAACCGTCGTGCTGTTCCCATGCGACCAGCGTGCGCTCGGCACCGAGGACGTGTTGCTGCCACCAGACCTGGCGCAGGTAGGAGCGTGGGATGCTGCGCCACTCCTTATTCGTCGTCTTGATCTCGGCGAGGATGACGCGCCCCTGCGCGTCGACCACCACGCCGTCGGGGGTAGCGAGATGACGTTTCTCAATCTCGGCGTGAAAGAGCGCCGAGGAGGGCTGGATGCCGTGCGTTGCGGCTACCCACCGTGCGATTTCGGGTTCGCGCAGCCGCCCGTGGTTCGTATAGGCATTGCCCGAGAACCCGGAGCCCATGAGCTTGGCGTCGGCGGCGCGGGCAATGGCCCGTTCAGAGGTGAGCGTCGCGACATCCGTTGCTGTGATTCCCCGCGAACGCGCCCGCACCCACGCGACCCGGTCTCGCGAGTCGGCGACGATGCGCGCTTGGAGTTCGGGAGTCACCACTTGACCCTACGTCGGGGTCGCGACCTCGGCCGCCCTCACACGCGAAGATGTGCGAGAGGCCCGGCGACGATTTGTTGGGGTGGGGACCGGAGCGTACACTTGTCGGAGCCGAAGACCGCCGGTCATCGGCGTGCGCGTAAGCGAACGTCGATCGAAGCGCTGGAAATTCTCTTCCGGGAGAGTAGCCAGGGGCCTGCGCAGGTGTCACGAACAACGCCCATCCGGGCCGAAGCTCCGTGCGCTTGCGCCGGAGCTTTTCTCATTTTTGGGGGTCCGAGGCTCCCGTCCCGCCACCGCGGAATGGGGACAAGACACAAGGAGTGGCCATGGCGCAGAAGGAAGCGACGGTTGCCGAGCTCACGAAGAACTTCGAGGACTCGACTGCCGTTCTGCTCACCGAGTACCGCGGCCTGACGGTTGCTGAGCTCAAGGAGCTCCGCAACGCGATCCGTCAGGACGCCGAGTACGCCGTGGTGAAGAACACGCTCTCCAAGATCGCCGCGAACAACGCGGGGATCACGTCGATGGATGAGGACCTCAAGGGACCCTCGGCTATCGCATTCGTGCACGGTGACCCGGTCACCGTCGCGAAGGGACTGCGCGCCTTCGCCAAGGCACACCCTCTTCTGGTGATCAAGGGCGGATACTTCGACGGTTCCCCCCTGAGCGCAGAAGAGGTAAACAAGCTCGCCGACCTCGAGAGCCGTGAAGTCCTGCTGGCGAAGCTCGCCGGCGCGATGAAGGCCTCGATGACCAAGGCAGCATTCGTCTTCAACGCACTGCCGTCGAAGGCCGTTCGCACGGTCGACGCGCTGCGTGAGAAGCAGGAGTCCGCGGCCTGAGTCGGCCCCGGCGATAACCACACCCATCAAGGAGAATCATCATGGCAAAGCTCAGCACTGAAGAGCTGCTCGACGCGTTCAAGGAGCTCACCCTCATCGAGCTCTCCGAGTTCGTCAAGGCGTTCGAGGAGACCTTCGACGTCACCGCCGCCGCGCCCGTCGCGGTTGCCGCCGCCGGCGCCCCCGCCGGTGGTGCCCCCGCCGAAGAGGCCGAAGAGAAGGACGCGTTCGACGTCATCCTCGAGGCCGCCGGCGACAAGAAGATCCAGGTCATCAAGGTCGTCCGCGAGCTCACCTCGCTCGGCCTCGGCGAGGCCAAGGCCGTCGTCGACGGTGCTCCCAAGGCTGTCCTCGAGGGCGCCAACAAGGAGACCGCAGACAAGGCGAAGGCTGCTCTCGAAGAGGCAGGCGCCACGGTCACCCTCAAGTAAGTCCCTGCGACTTTCTCGCGAAGGCCTCGGATGCTTCGGCATCCGGGGTCTTCGCGCATCTCGGCATCCGTCAGCGCCAGAAGGTGCCCGCTAGGGTGAACGCATGACCAGCGGTACCGACGTGGCGACGCAGCCAGGGCCTGAGCCGGCCGGCGATGGTGAGCTCACCGGACTCACGGCAGCCGAGGTAGCCGAGCGTGTGTCGGATGGCCGAACCAACGCGTATCAGGCCGACTCCAGCCGGAGCATCGGCAGCATCATCCGCGCCAATGTGTTCACGATCTTCAACGCGATCGTTGGATCGTGTTTCGCCGTTCTCCTGCTGCTCGGGCGCTGGCAGGACGCGATCTTCGGCCTCAGCGCTCTGGCCAACACGATCATCGGTGCGTGGCAGGAGTTCCGCGCCAAGGCGGCGCTCGATCGCCTGGCGCTGCTGAACGCACCGACTGCTCGGGTCCTGCGCGACGGTGTCGAGGCTGAGATCCACCCGACCGATGTCGTGATCGATGACATCCTGGTGCTGCGCGCCGGCGATCAGATCGCAGCCGATGCCGAAGCAGTTGCCGCCCGCGGATTGCAGGTCGACGAGTCGATGCTCACCGGTGAGTCAGATGCTGTCGACAAGCATCCCGGCGATGAGGCACTTTCGGGTTCGATCGTCGTCGCGGGAGAGGGGCTCGCGCGCGTCATCCGTGTGGGTGCCGACTCGTATGCCAACCGATTCGCCGCTGAGGCCAAGCGGTTCTCGCTCGTCTCGAGCGAGCTGCGCTCGTCGATCAACCTTGTGCTGCGTGTCGTCGGCTGGGCTATCGGACCCATGGCACTTCTCGTCCTGAACGCCCAGATGATGGTGTTCGGCGGATGGGTCGCCGCCTGGGAGAGTGGCGACTGGGTTCAGGCAGCCGTCAATACGATCGCCGCCGTGACCGCGATGATTCCCCTCGGGCTCGTCCTCATGACG
>NZ_DBHD01000062.1:0-19372 GCF_002296025.1 Microbacterium sp. UBA837 | reverse complement strand
CATCGTCATCGGCGTGACGCTCGTGACGATGTTCGCCGTGGCTATCGAGTCGGTGAAGGCAGTGCTCACGGCCAACGCGGGGGGCGAGCTCGATCCTGAGCTCGCGAGCATCATGGACACGTTCGCGGCAATCATGATGGGACTGGTTGCGATCTCGGCGGTGATCGCGGGCGTCGGGCTCGTGAACCTGCTGACCCTCGGCGTCATCCAGCGCACCCGGGAACTGGGCCTCCTCCGCGCCCTCGGCGTCTCGATCGCGCAGATCCGCCGGATGGTGCTGTTGGAGGCTCTGCACGTGACGGTGACCGCGACAGTCCTGGGCGTTCTCCTCGGCATCGCCTACGGCTGGGCCGGAGCGCAGTCCCTCCTCGGCAGCGTTCCCACGAACCCGGACGGGATCATCCAGGCCGGCATCGTCTACCCCGCGGTCCCGATGGTTCCGCTGCTGGTGATCGTGGCGGCGACGGCGATCCTCACCGTCGTTGCGTCAGTCACCCCCACGCGCCTGGCAACCCGCGTCGCGCCGGTGGCGGCGCTGAGCGAGTAGCCGGTTCGGAGGTCAGGCCGTGGCGACCGCGTCGGCTTCTCCTGACTCGGCCGTCACGGCATCCGGATCGTGCGCCCACGACGGCGCGATCTGACGGATGCGGGCTGCCCGCCACTGCCAGACCGCCCAGAGGCCCGGCCACAGCGCGGGCGCAGCAGCGCCACCGATCACGAGGCGCTCTCGCCACAGGGTGCGGCCATCCGGAAGGGGAGACACCGCCATCTGGTGGTCCCAGACGTCGAGGACCGCGAGTGGGCCGGTCAGCGGCATCCCGGAGTCACGGATGATCCGCACGCGCACCCCGCCTACCTCACGTTCGGCATCCGTGATCGAGATGAGCTGACGGCCGACCGGGATAAGCCCGGCGACGCTGAGCCCGACTGCGGCATTCTGGCCGTGCTCCCACTGCGTCGGGATCGCTTCCAGCGGCTGCATGTCGAGGAACGGTCCGTACACCTCGGCGAGTACCCGCGGTGAGTGCAGAGCGCGCCAGGCGGCGTCGGCGTCGCAATCGATCGTGAACTTGCTGAGCACGCGCATGCGGCAAGTCTCGCATCCGGTCTCGCCCTACGCTGGACGGATGCCGACAGTCGAGCCCGCGCCTCGCGAAGAACAGTCCCGGTACCAGGTGCGTTTCGATTGGGGTCTTGCCGGCCTCGACCGGGTCGCGCCGGCCGAGATCACGATCGTGGTCGACGTGCTGGCTTCGGGCACGGATGCCGAGCTCCTCGCCTCACGAGCCGCCGATCGCGGCGCCGTCGTGATCCGCGCTGACCTGCGCACAGCGAGCGCCGCAGCCGACGCTGCCGTCGCAGAACAGCACCGTCGGGCGGCGCGCACGAGTATTGCGGCGATCGCGGTCGGGCAAACCGACGCCAGTTCTGGTGCACTGAGGTTCGCGGTGGAGGACCTCTTCGGGGCGGGGGCCGTGATCGACGCACTCGCTGCGCGAGGGATCGATCATTCGTCTCCCGAGGCTGCTGCCGCTTGTGAGGCGTTCCGGGGACTGCGCCCCGCGCTTCGCCACCTGCTCACCGCCAGCGTCACCGGCCAGTGCTGGCTCGAAGAGGGTCGGCGCGACGCGGTTTTGGCCGCGGCCGAGGTCGACGCGGCTCGGTGAACTGCGTCGCCGAGAGAGGCGAAACCGAACGACACGCGGGTTTCGCGAGGCGTTGAGTCGCGTTCACGTCGCGGCCATGTTAGCGATAACTTCTGTCATCCTTCGCGGTTAGGTTCGTCCCCCGTCGGTATCGCCCGGTGCCGTCGTGGAAAGGAATCCTCCGTTCATGACCGTCGATCGACGCGTCACTCGGAGCGCTGCTGCAGCCTGTGCTGCACTCGCGCTCGGGTGCGCTCTCCTCGTTCCCGCTGTCGCTACCGCTGAAGACGGAAATCAGCTCGTCGGCCCCGCCGAGACGCTTCTCATCGAGAACGTCCATGCCGCAGGCAAGGTGCTCGTGATCGGCTCCGAGCAGGCTCAGCTGACCAATCCCGATGACACACCGGCTGCCGCAGCCATCTTCGAGATCGGTGACACCGCGTCGGCGATCACCGCGCAGGAGGTCCTCGCATACCCGGTGCGTGGCACCACGTAGCCATCGTGAACGATCCGGCAGCCGACACCGCGATCATGTACGTCGATGGCGTTCCGGTTCTGCGCAACGCGTCGTCGGTTGGCGGGATGATGGCAGCTGACTTCATGCCATGGATCATCGGCACCTCCACCTGGGAGACCGAGCCCGATCACGGCTGGTACGGATGCGTCGGTGAGACCCGCATCGTCGATCACGCGCTCACCACCTCGCAGTTCCTCGACAACCGAGTGAACATCGCCGATTCCTTTGCGGTGACGACCGATTTCGGCGCTGTCTACGCCCCCGACCAACAGCTCACCGAGGTCACGGGAACGGGCCTGCCCGGCTCCGGCGTGCGCATCGCGGACGCGGACGGCACCCTCGGTAGCGCCGAGGTCGGCGAGGACGGATCGTGGACGGTGACCCTCTCGACGCCCGTCGGCGGTCCCGGCGCGCATCCGTTGACGATCACTCCGAGCTTCGGAACACGCGACGGTGCCGCTCAGGAGGTCGTCTATCTGGTCGGCGTCACCGATCAGTGGCGCCCGTCGGACAGCGAGCTGACTGCTGACCTCGAGAACGCCATCACCGTCGCCCCGAACCCGTTCGCGCCGGGAGACACCGTGACGATCACCCTGCCGGCCGGTCACGAGGGAGACGCGGTGTACGTGTTCGCCTTCTCCGAGCCCACGGCGCTGGGGTCGGCGACGGTGTCGGGCGCCGCGCGCATCACGATGGTGACGCCCTCGAGTGTGCCGCTTGGAGCACACCGGGTTGCGGTCTACGCCGCCGACGGCACGCTCCTCGGTTGGCAGTCGGTCACGGTAGCTACCGCGACGCCGGCGAACCCGGCCGACCCCGGCGCGGCCCCTGGTGGATCCTCGCAGGTCGGCGACCTCGCCTCGACCGGCGGCCTCATCGGTGTGTCGGTCGCGCTAGCCGCGTTCGCTGCGGCCCTGGTGGGCGGCGGGCTGTGGCTCGTGCGTCGGCGCCGCACGGTGAGCTAACGAATCGCGCTCTCAGCCCGAGCCCGCCTTCCGTAACCTGTGGGAGGCGGGCTCGGGCGTTGCGGCGCCGGCGGCAGCCCCGCCGTCAGCGCGGGGTCATCGCCGCCAGGCGCGTGGACGCCGTGATCTCGCGCCTGGTCCACGTGAGCAGGTAGCGCTCGTCGAAGCGGGGTGCGCAGCGGGCGCAGGAGGTCTGCCGGCTCGCGCGGCGATGCCGGTAGGCGACGTGACCGGCGGGGCACACGCCGACCCAGGGCGCGAGTTCTGTCGCTGTCTCGCCGTGGTGCGTGGTCCCGCCCACATAGCCGAGGTCTCGCGCGATCGCTTTCCAGCGCGGCCCATGGCCTGCTGCCGCGCCGGCGAGGGCGTGCGCCACCTCGTGCAGCAGCGTCTGGTGGTTGGTGTCATCATCGTGGCGGGCCGCGAGATACCGGGACACCGTGATGCGCTTGCGGGTGAAGTCACAGAGGCCCGCGCGCCGCTTCGCGTTGTCGAAACCGAACGACCACTCCGGGCTCAGGTGCACCGAGAGCAGGGCCTCGGCCCAGTGGCGAACGCGGTGCAACTCGGACATGACGACAGCGTAAGTCGGGCCTCAGACACCGGCCGGTCAGCTGGCGACTGCCGCGCCGGCCTCGGCCCGCCGGCGCTCGGCGGCGTCGATCGCGAGAAGAGTCGACTCGAGCTGGTCGTCGGGGGCTGACGTGCTCTGGCGAGCGAAGAGTGCGCGCTTGAAGTCAGCGCGAGCTGCGTCGAAGTCTCCCGCGTCGTAGTGCACTTTGCCGCGGTGCTGGTACGCGAATGCGGCGATCGATGCCCAGCCTGCCCCCTCGGCCTCGACGGCGCAGGTGGTGAGCTCTTGCGCGGCGGCAGCGAGCGAGCCGCGAAACTGCAGCACTGTCGCGTGCAGGATGCGTGCGCGCAGCAGATCCTTGCGCGTTCCCGCCATCCGGGCCGTGCGCACCGTCTGGTCGGCGATCTCGAGCGCGTCGTCGAGGCGGTCCAGAACCTTCAGAAGCCACACCCGCTCGAGCAGGGCGGGGAGCGAGCGCTGGTCGCCGAGTTCGTCGAGGCGGTCGCGGCAGTCGCGGGGGTTGACTACTTCGCGCAGCGTGACGGGGTCGTAGCCGTGGATATAGCTCACTCGCGCTCCTTCCCGCAGAGCGGTGATCGCCGCGGTCAGGCCGCCCGATTCCGCATCCTTGCCGCACCTCGCCCCATACGCGGTGCGCTCTCATTGTGACGGCGTCGGCGAATCGCGCCGGCTTCCCACGCCGTCAGCGCTCGAACAGCGTCGCCGAGGGCGCTGGCGACGGCGCGGCGTCGGCATCCGTGACAGGGCGCGAACCTGCGACGAACGCGTCGATCTCTGCGCCCTGCGCCACCTTCGCCGGATGCGGTCCTGCAGCCATCAGCCGCGGGAGCCACGCGGTGGGAAGCGGGGTCCGGGATGCCGCGATCACGATGTTCCCGAACCGCCTGCCCTTCAAGACTTGCACTTCGGCCAGCAGCGCGACGTGCGGGAGTTCGCTGCGGACGGTGGCGGCTTGGCGCCGCGCAAAGGCGAGCCCCGCGCCGTCGGCGACGTTGACCAGCAGCACGCCAGTCTCCGTGAGGTAGCGCGCAACGAGGCAGTAGAACTCGAGACTCGTGACGTGAGCCGGCGTCCGCGCGCCGTGGAAGATGTCTGAGATCACCAGGTCGGCCTGACCGCGAATGCCCGCCGGCAGCCGTTCCAGCACGGCCCGGGCATCTCCGGTCCGCGTGCGGATCGAGCCGCCGGCGCGTGAACTGGACGGCAGCGGCAGATGTTCGCGGACGAGCGAAACCAGAGCCGGTTCGAGTTCGATGACCTGCTGCCGGGACCCCGGTCGGGTCGCTTCGACGTACCGGGGGAGCGTATAGGCGCCGGCCCCCAGATGAATGGCGGTGAGCGGCTCGCCCGGCTCTCCGAGCTGATCGATGACGACGCCCATCCGTGCGACGTACTCGAAGTGCAGGTGGGTGGGATCGGCGAGGTCGACATGGGACTGCGGGGTGCCGCCGACCTCGAGTTCCCATCCGCTTGCGAATGCCGACGGGACGATGCGCGCCACGGATCCGTCCGACAGCCGCACCTGCGGCGGCGGGGCTTCGACGTGCGCTCGGGCCACGCATCCACCGTAGACCGGGCGTACCGTGGTCGCATGACGACCATCGACCTGAACGCCGACCTCGGCGAAACGGTCGACGGGGTGCCTACCGCTGACGACGAGGCGCTTTTCGCCGTCATCTCCAGCGCAAACATCGCCTGCGGTGGTCACGCCGGAGACCCGGACTCCATGGTTGAGGCTGTCGAACGGGCTGCCCGGTTCGGGGTGGTGATCGGCGCTCACCCCTCCTACCCCGACAGGCCCGGATTCGGCAGGCTGCCGCTCGCGATGGCGACGGCCGAGCTTCGCGGCACCGTGTCTGCGCAGCTGGATGCTCTCGCGGACGTCGGCGCCGACATCCGGTATGTCAAACCCCACGGTGCGCTGTATCACGCTGTTCGCACGGATGCCGCGCACGCGGCGGCGCTCGCCGCCGCTGTGGCAGATCTGTCGGGTCGGCTGGGCCGAAGACTGCCGATCCTCGCTATGCCGGGCGAGATCTCCGAGGCGGCGCGAGAGCACGGTCTGGAGGTCGTAGCTGAAGCGTTTCTCGACCGCGGCTACACGCCGAGCGGAGAGCTCGTCCCCCGCGGCGAGCCCGGCGCGGTTCTCGAGAATCCTGATGCCGCCGCGATCCGGGCCGTCCGCCTGGCACGCCAGGGCACCGTCGTCGCCGTTGACGGCACGAGTATCGCGGTGAGCGCTGCCTCCCTCTGCCTGCACGGCGACTCGCCAGGGTCGGTTGCGGCGGCTCGTGCGGTGCGGGCGGCCCTGGATGCTGCGTCAATATCAGTGCGAGCGCCGTGGTGAGCAGCGCCGGGGTCCGAGTCTTCGGCGACACGGGTCTGCTCGCTGAGGTGCCCGAGAGCATCAGCCCCGCCGAGGCGCTGCGGGTCGTCATCTCGCTCCGCGAGCGACTCTCCAGTTCACAGCCCGCGGGCGTCGTGGATCTCGTCCCTGCCGCGCGCACCGTCCTCGTGCGGTTCGCACCGCGCGAGGTAGCCACCTCGGTCGTGCGCGCCTGGATCGAGAAGAGTCTCGCCGATGCCCTCGCGGTGACTGACGTACCGGCGCGTGCGGCCGTGGACGGGAACACGGATGTCGAGATCGGCATCCGGTATGACGGACCCGACCTCGACAAGACCGCGGCCTTCCTCGGCATCCACTCCGCTGACCTCGTCTCTGCTCATCTGGCGGCCACCTGGACGGTCGCCTTCACGGGGTTCGCGCCTGGCTTCGGGTATCTCGTGAGCGAGGACTGGCCCTTCGACGTGCCTCGCCTCGCGTCGCCGCGTACGCGGGTCCCGGCAGGCTCGGTGGGACTTGCCGGGAGCTTCTCGGGTGCCTACCCGCGATCGACGCCGGGCGGATGGCGGCTGATCGGCACCACCTCCGCCCCGCTGTTCGACCCGGATGCCGCATCCCCCGCGCTCCTACGCCCCGGCATGCGCGTTCGATTCCGCGAGGTCGCCGACCTCCCCGCGTCCGGCCCCTCCCTCGAGCGCGGCGGTTTCGTGCGTCCGCTGCGCACAAATGCGCAGCACTCGCACGAAACCGCCGCACACGCGCGAGGCGGAGTGGAGGCGGATGCCGGCAGTGGTCCCGTGCTGCGGGTCGAGGCGCCGGGGCTGCTCGCGACGGTCCAGGATGCCGGGCGCCCGGGACACGGGTCGCTGGGCGTCTCCGTCTCTGGCGCCCTCGACCGCGCGGCCCTGCGCACCGCCAATCGCCTCGTCGGGAACCCCGAGGGCGCGGCGGGCCTGGAGATCACGGCGGGCGGATTCGAAGCCACCGCGCTCGCTGACGTGTGGATCGCCGTGGCCGGCGCGTGGGGCGAGCTCACCATCGACGGACGCGGCATCGACCACGGCGCGGCGCAGCTGTGGCGGCGCGGTGAGCGCCTGCGGAAGGGGTGGTTCACGGCCGGCGTTCGCGCGTACCTCGCCGTTCGCGGCGGCATCGAGGCCCGGCGCGTCCTGGGCTCGGCCGCTACCGACACCCTCGCCGGCCTCGGGCCAGAACCCCTCCGCGCCGACGCAGTCCTCTCCGGCGGGGCGCTCGCGGTCGACGAGATCCCGGCATCCGATCTGGCGCCCTGGAGTCCCCCGCCGGCCGATCTGGTCGTCCGCCTCGTGCCCGGACCCCGCGAGGATGCCTTCACTCCGGCGTCGGGAACCGCGCTGTTCGAAGCGACGTGGACTGTCGGCGCTGCTGCCGACCGGGTCGGGATGCGGCTGGAGGGGCCGCGGCTGGATCGCACGGATGCCGGGGAGTTGCCGAGCGAGGGGATGGTTCCGGGGGCGATCCAGGTGCCACCGTCGGGCTCTCCCACGATCCTGCTGGCCGACGGTCCCGTGACCGGCGGCTACCCGGTGATCGCCACGGTTCTGGATGCCGATCTCGACCTGCTCGCACAGGCGGGGCCGGGCGCCACGATCCGCTTCATACACGCGACACAGCACTGAGATCGCTGGTTATACCGCACGAATTTCGACTCGTCAAGAATCCCGCTGGACACGGCGTGCCGGAACGCGTATAGTTGGTGGTTGCGCTCTTGGATTCCCCCTGCCCTCATATGGTGGTCGGCTGTGCCTGCGTGTCCCCGCTCGATGCGGTGCGAGACGCGCTGGTTTTCGGGGAGGACCGAACGCTTCACCTGACGACAAGGATAGTGCCCCGCCCGGGCCCACGGAGGTAATCCCCTTGGCTGCTGCGCGCAACGCAACCACCACCACATCCCCGAAGAACGGCCGCGGAGCATCCCGCCTCTCGTTCGCCAAAATCTCCGACACGCTGACGGTCCCCGACCTGCTGGCGCTGCAGACCGAGTCCTTCGATTGGCTCGTCGGAAACGAAACCTGGAAGGCCCGCCTCGCCGAAGCGCAGGCAGCCGGCCGCACCGACATCTCGGTCAAGAGCGGCCTCGAGGAGATCTTCGAAGAGATCTCGCCGATCGAGGACCTCAGCGAGACGATGCAGCTCTCGTTCACCAACCCCTACCTCGAGCCCGAGAAGTACTCGATCGAAGAGTGCAAGGAGCGTGGCAAGACCTACGCCGCTCCGCTGTACGTCGAGGCCGAGTTCATGAACCACCAGACCGGTGAGATCAAGACCCAGACGGTCTTCATGGGCGACTTCCCCCTGCAGACCGACAAGGGAACGTTCATCATCAACGGCACCGAGCGTGTCGTCGTCTCCCAGCTCGTGCGTTCGCCCGGTGTCTACTTCGACAAGACTCCTGACAAGACCTCCGACAAGGACATCGTCTCGGCGCGCATCATCCCGAGCCGCGGCGCCTGGCTCGAGTTCGAAATCGACAAGCGCGACCAGGTCGGTGTGCGCATCGACCGCAAGCGCAAGCAGTCGGTCACCGTTTTCCTGAAGGCCCTGGGCCTGACCAGCGAGCAGATCCTCGAGGAGTTCGCCGGTTTCGAATCCATCGAAGAGACCCTGTCCAAGGACACGATCCTCACGAAGGAAGACGCCCTCCGCGACATCTACCGCAAGCTCCGTCCGGGCGAGCAGGTAGCCGCTGAGGCCGCCCGTGCGCTGCTGGACAACTTCTACTTCAACGCCAAGCGCTACGACCTCGCCAAGGTCGGTCGCTACAAGATCAACCAGAAGCTCGGCCTGTCGGGCCCGCTCAGCGACTCGGTGCTCACCGTCGACGACATCGTCGCGACGATCAAGTACCTCGTTCGCCTCCACCGCGGCGATGCGAGCTTCGAGGGCGTTCGCGGCGGCAAGCCGGCGACCATCCGCCTGGATGTCGATGACATCGACAACTTCGGCAACCGCCGCATCCGCGCCGTCGGCGAGCTCATCCAGAATCAGGTCCGCACGGGTCTGTCGCGCATGGAGCGTGTCGTTCGCGAGCGCATGACGACGCAGGACATCGAGGCGATCACCCCGCAGACCCTGATCAACGTGCGCCCGGTCGTTGCCGCGATCAAGGAGTTCTTCGGAACCTCGCAGCTGTCGCAGTTCATGGACCAGAACAACCCGCTCGCGGGGCTGACCCACAAGCGTCGCCTCTCGGCGCTCGGACCCGGTGGTCTGTCGCGTGAGCGCGCCGGCGTCGAGGTCCGTGACGTTCACCCGTCGCACTACGGCCGCATGTGCCCGATCGAGACGCCGGAAGGCCCGAACATCGGTCTGATCGGTTCGCTCGCATCGTTCGCGCGGATCAACGCCTTCGGTTTCATCGAGACGCCGTACCGCAAGGTCATCGACGGCCGGGTCACCGATCAGATCGACTACCTCACCGCCGCCGAGGAGGACGACTACATCGTCGCCCAGGCCAACGCGCCGCTGAAGGCCGACGGTCACTTCGAAGAGACCCGCGTGCTCGCCCGTTCGAAGGGCGGCGAGGTGGAGCTCGTTCCCGCCGAAGACATCGGCTACATGGATGTCTCGCCGCGCCAGATGGTGTCGGTGGCGACCTCGCTCATCCCGTTCCTCGAGCACGACGACGCCAACCGCGCCCTCATGGGTGCGAACATGCAGCGTCAGGCTGTGCCGCTGCTGCGCAGCGACTCGCCCGTCGTCGGAACCGGTATGGAGGGCTTCGCCGCGATCGACGCCGGTGACGTGGTCACCGCCAAGCGCTCCGGTGTCGTCATCGAGGTCTCGGCGGACGTCGTCGCCGTCCAGACCGACGAGGGCGGGATCGACGAGTACTTCCTGCGCAAGTTCGACCGCTCGAACCAGGGCACGTCCTACAACCAGCGCGTCATCGTCTCGGCTGGTGAGCGGATCGAGGCCGGCGAGGTCATCGCCGACGGTCCTGCCACCGAGAACGGTGAGCTGGCCCTCGGAAAGAACCTCCTCGTCGCGTTCATGACCTGGGAAGGCCACAACTTCGAGGACGCCATCATCCTGAGCCAGGACCTGGTGAAGGATGACACCCTCTCGTCGATCCACATCGAGGAGTACGAGGTCGACGCCCGTGACACGAAGCTCGGCAAGGAGGAGATCACCCGTGATCTCCCCAACGTCAGCCCCGACCTGCTGAAGGACCTCGACGAGCGCGGCATCATCCGCATCGGCGCCGAGGTTCGTCCCGGCGACATCCTCGTCGGCAAGGTCACGCCCAAGGGTGAGACCGAGCTGTCGGCCGAGGAGCGACTGCTTCGCGCGATCTTCAACGAGAAGAGCCGCGAGGTTCGCGACACGTCGCTGAAGGTTCCCCACGGTGAGCAGGGCACGATCATCGCCGTCAAGGAGTTCAACGCCGAAGACGGTGACGACGAGCTCGGCTCGGGTGTGAACCGCCGCGTCGTGGTCTACATCGCCCAGAAGCGCAAGATCACCGAGGGTGACAAGCTCGCCGGCCGTCACGGCAACAAGGGCGTCATCGCGAAAATCCTCCCCGTCGAAGACATGCCGTTCCTCGCGGACGGCACGCCGGTGGACATCATCCTGAACCCGCTCGGTATCCCCGGCCGCATGAACTTCGGCCAGGTGCTGGAGCTTCACCTGGGATGGATCGCCAAGCAGGGCTGGAAGATCGAGGGCAACCCCGAGTGGGCAGCGCGTCTGCCCGAGATCGCTCGCGAGGCAGCTCCCGGCACGAAGGTCGCGACCCCCGTGTTCGACGGTGCCTACGAGTCCGAGCTGGCAGGCCTGCTCGACTCGACACTGCCCAACCGGGACGGCATCCGCCTGATCGACTCGACGGGTAAGACGCAGCTGTTCGACGGACGTTCGGGTGAGCCGTTCCCGGCTCCGATCTCGGTCGGCTACATGTACATCCTGAAGCTGCACCACCTCGTCGACGACAAGATCCACGCACGCTCCACCGGTCCGTACTCGATGATCACGCAGCAGCCGCTGGGTGGCAAGGCGCAGTTCGGTGGCCAGCGTTTCGGTGAGATGGAGGTGTGGGCCCTCGAGGCCTACGGCGCCGCGTACGCGCTCCAGGAGCTCCTCACGATCAAGTCCGACGACATCCTCGGCCGCGTCAAGGTGTACGAGGCGATCGTCAAGGGCGAGAACATCCAGGAGCCCGGCATCCCCGAGTCGTTCAAGGTCCTCATGAAGGAAATGCAGTCGCTCTGCCTGAACGTCGAGGTCCTCTCGGCCGACGGCACCGCGGTCAACCTCCGCGACACCGACGACGACGCCTTCCGTGCTGCCGAGGAGCTCGGCATCAACATCTCCAGCCGCTTCGAGTCCTCGTCGATCGACGAGATCTGACCCGGCCAGGCAACACAGAATTCCGATACAGGAGAACTGAGAACTCGTGCTCGAATCAACAACTTTCGATCAGCTTCGCATCGGCCTGGCCACCGCTGACGACATCCGTCGCTGGTCCTTCGGTGAGGTCAAGAAGCCCGAAACCATCAACTACCGCACCCTGAAGCCCGAGAAGGACGGTCTGTTCGGTGAGCAGATCTTCGGCCCCTCGCGCGACTGGGAGTGTGCGTGTGGCAAGTACAAGCGCGTGCGCTTCAAGGGCATCGTCTGTGAGCGCTGCGGCGTGGAGGTCACCAAGTCCTCCGTGCGGCGCGAGCGCATGGGCCACATTGAGCTCGCCGCTCCCGTCACGCACATCTGGTACTTCAAGGGCGTTCCCTCGCGCCTGGGCTACCTGCTCGACATGGCGCCGAAGGACCTCGAGAAGGTCATCTACTTCGCCGCGTACATGGTGATCTCGGTCGACGAGGATGCTCGTCACCGCGACCTCGCGACGCAGGAGAACAACATCCGTCTCGAGCTGAAGACGCTCGCCGACCGTCGCGATGCGCGGATCGCCGCTCGCCTCCAGAAGTTGGAGGAGGAGCTCGCCGCGCTCGAGGCCGAGGGTGCGAAGTCCGACCAGAAGAAGAAGGTCAAGGACGCCGCCGAGAAGGACATGTCGCAGGCCCGGAAGCAGGCCGACGACCAGATCGCCAAGCTTGAGCGCGTGTGGGAAGAGTTCCGCACGCTCGAGGTCGGCTCGCTCAAGGCTGAAGACGAGATCTTCCAGGAGCTGCAGGACCGGTTCGGTCAGTACTTCGAAGCCCACATGGGTGCCGAGTCGATCCAGCGGCGTCTTGCTGCCTTCGACCTGGCAGCCGAGGCCGAGAGCCTGCACCTGCAGATCGCCGAGGGCAAGGGCCAGCGCAAGATCCGTGCGATCAAGCGCCTGAAGGTCGTCAACTCGTTCCTGCAGACCGGCATGAGCCCGGCATCCATGGTGCTCGACGTCGTTCCGGTCATCCCGCCGGAGCTTCGCCCCATGGTGCAGCTGGACGGTGGCCGCTTCGCGACCTCCGACCTGAACGACCTGTACCGCCGCGTCATCAACCGCAACAACCGTCTCCGTCGCCTGATCGACCTCGGTGCCCCCGAGATCATCGTCAACAACGAGAAGCGGATGCTGCAGGAAGCCGTCGACGCCCTGTTCGACAACGGTCGTCGTGGTCGCCCCGTCACCGGCACCGGCAACCGTGCCCTGAAGTCCCTCAGCGACATGCTGAAGGGTAAGCAGGGTCGGTTCCGTCAGAACCTGCTCGGTAAGCGCGTGGACTACTCGGGCCGTTCGGTCATCGTCGTCGGTCCCCGTCTGCAGCTGCACCAGTGTGGTCTTCCCAAGCAGATGGCCCTCGAGCTGTTCAAGCCGTTCGTGATCAAGCGCCTCATCGACCTCGGTCACTCGCAGAACATCAAGGCCGCCAAGCGTGCCGTCGAGCGCACGCGTCCCGAGGTCTGGGACGTGCTCGAAGAGATCATCCGCGAGCGCCCGGTGCTGCTGAACCGTGCACCCACCCTGCACCGTCTGGGCATCCAGGCGTTCGAGCCGCAGCTCGTCGAGGGCAAGGCCATCCAGCTCCACCCGCTCGTGTGTGCAGCCTTCAACGCTGACTTCGACGGTGACCAGATGGCTGTGCACCTGCCGCTGTCGGTCGAGGCTCAGGCCGAGGCCCGCATCCTGATGCTCGCCTCGAACAACATCCTCAAGCCCTCGGACGGCCGTCCCGTGACCCTGCCTTCGCAGGACATGATCATTGGCCTCCACCACCTGACCACGGTCAAGGAGGGGGCGACCGGTGAAGGCCGCGTGTTCGGTTCGGTGTCGGAGGCGATCCTCGCCAAGGACGAGGGCACCCTCGACCTGCAGGCCAAGGTCCGCATCCGTGTCCCCGGCCTCACGTTCCTCGAGGGCGACGCCCCCGAGGGCTACGAGCGCCACGGGCTGCTGGATGCCTCGCTCGGCCAGGCGATCTTCAACGACGCGCTGCCCAAGGGATACCCGTTCGTGCGCGAGCAGGCCGACAAGGGCAAGCTCAGCCAGATCGTCAACAAGCTCGCCGAGGAATACCCCAAGGTCGAGGTTGCTGCGACGCTGGACCGCATCAAGGATGCCGGTTTCTACTGGGCCACGCGCTCGGGTGTGACAGTCGCCCTCAGCGACATCCTCACGCCGCCGTCGAAGAAGGAAATCGTCGCCGGCTACGAGAAGCAGGCCGCGAAGGTCCAGGCACAGTTCGAGAAGGGTCTCACCACCGACGCCGAGCGTCGTCAGGAGCTCATCAAGATCTGGACCGAGGCAACCGACGAGGTCCAGAAGGCGATGCGCGCCCACTTCCCCGAAGACAACACCATCAACCGCATGGTCAGCTCGGGTGCTCGTGGTAACTGGCTGCAGATCCGGAACATCGCCGGTATGCGAGGCCTGGTGAACAACCCGAAGGGTGAGATCATCCCCCGTCCGATCATCTCCTCGTACCGCGAGGGTCTGTCGGTGGCTGAGTACTTCATCGCAACGCACGGTGCCCGTAAGGGTCTGGCCGACACGGCTCTCCGTACCGCCGACTCGGGTTACCTCACGCGACGCCTCGTGGATGTCTCGCAGGATGTCATCATCCGTGAAGAGGACTGCGGCACGTCTAAGGGTCTCGAGTTCACGATCGCTGCTCCCGGTAGCGACGGCAAGCTCGTCCGCGACCCGAACGTCGAGAACTCGGTGTTCGCGCGGACCCTCGCTGCGGACGTCATCGGCGAGAACGGCGATGTCGTGGCCGAGGCCGGCGACGACGTGGGCGATGTGCTCATCGACAGGCTGGTTGCTGCCGGTGTCACCTCCATCAAGGTGCGTTCGGTTCTGACCTGTGACTCGGCTGTCGGTGTCTGCGCGACCTGCTACGGCCGCTCGCTTGCCACCGGCAAGATCGTCGACATCGGTGAGGCAGTCGGCATCATCGCTGCCCAGTCGATCGGTGAGCCCGGAACCCAGCTGACGATGCGTACCTTCCACACCGGTGGTTCGGCCTCCGCGGAAGACATCACGCAGGGTCTGCCCCGTGTGCAGGAGCTCTTCGAGGCCCGTACCCCCAAGGGTGCGTCGCCGATCGCCGAGTTCGACGGTCGCATCACGATCGACGAGACCGACAAGTCCAAGAAGATCATCCTCACGCCCGACAACGGCGACGAGGCTGTCGTGTACCCCGTCCTCAAGCGCGCGACGCTGCTGGTCGAAGACGGTCAGCACGTCACCGTCGGTCAGCCCCTGCAGGTCGGCACGCTCGACCCCAAGGAGGTCATGCGTGTCCAGGGTGCTCGCGAGGTGCAGAAGTACCTCGTGAACGGTGTGCAGGGCGTGTACCGCTCGCAGGGTGTGCCGATCCACGACAAGCACATCGAGGTCATCGTGCGCCAGATGCTGCGCAAGGTCACGGTCGTCGACCACGGCGACACCAACCTGCTGCCCGGTGAGCTGGTCGACTTCCGTCGCTACCAGGACATCAACCGCCAGGCTGTCGCCGAGGGCAAGCGCCCGGCATCCGGTCGCCCGGAGCTGATGGGTATCACCAAGGCGTCGCTCGCTACCGAGTCGTGGCTGTCGGCCGCCTCCTTCCAGGAGACGACCCGCGTGCTCACGCAGGCTGCGATGGAGGGCAAGAGCGACCCGCTGGTCGGCCTCAAGGAGAACGTCATCATCGGAAAGCTCATCCCCGCCGGAACCGGACTTGCGAAGTATCGCAACGTCGCGGTCGAGGCGACGGAAGAGGCCAAGAGCGAGCGGTACCCCAACCGCATCTTCGCCTCGGACGGCGCGTACAGCGACGCCGACCTGAGCTTCGTCGACTTCGACAGCTTCTCGACCGACGACTTCACGGGCAACTACAACTGACCCACGTCGTCACCCCACGCAGGGCCTCGGGTTTTCCCGGGGCCCTGCGTCGTTCCCAGCATCCCACCCCCCCTCCGCCGAGTTGTCCTTCCCTCCGCCGAGTTGTCCCTCTTTCCGCCGAGTTGTCCTTCCCTCCGCCGAGTTGTCCTTCATGTCCGGCTCCGCGGCACACGCGGGTCGCGGGGACATGCCCTCGCCGGCTGCGCCGGCTCCCGCCAGACCCGGTGCCAGCCCCGCGACCCGCGTGTGCCACTGCGCCTTGGCATCTGAGTGGAAAAAACGGAAAGGAACTGTCGCGTCTTGCGGGCTTCGCGACACTCGCGCCAACTTTTCCGGGCGTCGCGAGCGGTTCCGACCGGCTCGAACGGTGTCGGCGTCGTACGGTTGCTGGCGGAGGTCACCATGGCTCGCGTTCCCGGTCGCGACAACCGCATCGCTGTCCCCGCGATGGTGCTGTCTCTGGCGATTGTCGGGGCGCTCGTCTGGTTCGCCGTCCCCGCCATGCCGCTGGTTATGGCGTGGGCGGGAGGTGCAGCGGGCAACGCCGTCACCATGCTCGCCGCGACCCCGACGCCGCACACTGTCGTCGCCGAAGGGCTGGACGTCGCCGAGACCGACTGCCGCGAGCTGTACCCGAACGACCTGTGGAACGAGCTCACCTGGACATCCGATGCGATTCTGAGTCAGTCCACGGCGGGACCGGCAACGGCGATGTCTGACCTCGTCGCGGCCCTGGCGCCCACCGCAGCCCGGACCTGCACGTGGACCACCAGCGCAGGGCAGGCCGTCGTCACGACCTTTGCGACTGTGTCAGCGGATGCCGCGGGGATGGCAGAGGCTTCCCTGCGCGGTCAAGGCTTCGCCTGCGCGACGACGGAGGGCACGCTGGAATGTTCGTCGACGACGGATGCCGGCACCGAACATCAAGCTGTGCACGGCCCGCTCTGGGTGACGACCATCTCGAGCGCGTGGTACCCGGAGGACTACGACCACCGCATCGCAATCCATCTCTGGCAGTGATGTCAGCGAGTTGGGGGTGGCTCAGCGGTGTCGCCGAGAATCCATATCGGCATCCGCACGGCCTCGTTCCGCGGATCTGAACCCGGGTCGGGGTATTCTGCGAGCCGAGGATCTACCTCGGGAGGAGTTTCGCATGAGTGACGACAAGCCCACGCCCGGCGAGCCCGTGGAGGAACCGGTCGGCGAGCCCGTCGCCGAGGAGCCGCCCGTCGATGACGTTGTCGGCAGCGCGCGCGAGAGCCTCGCGGATGCCGAAGCCGCTGGGTCGGCAACGCCCGAGGCTGATGCACCTCCCGCCGAGCCCGTGGTCGTTGAACCCGTCGTGGTCGAGCCTGTGGCAGAGCCGACGAGCGTCGAACCCGAGGCCGAGCCCGTTGTTGTCGAATCCGCGCCAGCGGAGGCGGCAGCCCCCACCGAAGCATACGAGGCCACCGTTGTCGCACCCGTGGTGACGGCGAGCGAGCCGGGCGTGGGACCCTACGGTGCGCAGCCGATCTTCGTTCAGGCGCCTGAGGCTCCGCGTCCTCGCGGCAACCGTGCCGCTGCGGGCGCGATCGGCCTGCTCGCGGCGCTCTCGTTCGGAGTTCTCTACCTCGCCGTCTGGGTCGGTCTTGGCCTCATCGACGGATCCGTGACCGTGGGCAGCATCGGCACCGCGCTGCTTGCGGCGCTGGGGACCTGGGCCCTGTGGGTGCCGGTCGTTGTGTTCTTCGTCGCGTTCTGGTTGCTTGGTGCGATCATCAACCGCGGCCGCTGGGCGGCGTGGGTGATCTTCGGTCTCATCGTCGGGGTCGCGGCCTACGGGGGGCACCTGCTGGGGCAGCTGTTCCAGGCGCCGTTCTGGAACCTCACGGCCGCGGAGGGCGCAGAGCTGGTCGAAGGCCAGCTGTTGGCTCCGTTGGCTATCGCTGCCTTCATCATCGGCCGTGAGCTCACGATCTGGTTCGGTTCGTGGGTTGCCGCGCGCGGCAAGCGGATGACCGAGCTCAACGTCGAGGCGCGCCGTGAGTATGAGCGCACTCTCGAGGCGGGTCCGCAGCTGCACCAGTACTAAGGCGCGGTGGGAGCACCCGTGACGGTGGCTCGGAGCGCGTCCAGCTCATGAGCCGGTCGCGGAGGGCAGCAGCAACGGCGGCGGGAGCCGTGCTGTTCGCGGCGGTGCTCATCGCAGCGTTCGGTATCGTCAGCCTGCTCCTGGACGAGGACGTCATCGTCACGCCGGGCCTGGGTCAGGCGCCGGGCATCATCGCCGTCGGCGCTTCGCTCGCGGCGGTGGCGGCGACGATCTGGGCGCGGATGCTGTCCCCAGGCATCTGGGGAACGCTGTTGTGGAGCGGCCTTGCCGGCTTCCTCGGTTACCTCGCGGGGCTGGGCGCGGCATCCGTGTTCGCGTCGGGGGATGTCGCCCGTGCGCTCTCCGCCGTCGGGCGCGCAGCAACCACTTGGCCGGGTCTGGTCGTGATCGCAGCGGCGATCCTGGCAGCGGCGATGGCTCTGGCAGTCGTGCGCGGCGCCGATGAAAACGCCCGGTGGCCGTGGGAACGAGAGGACGACGAGTGAGCGCCTCGACACGCGCAGTCTGCGACGGAGCCTCGGCGGACGAGGGCTCCGGCGCTACCGTAGAGGTGTGGAGCGCTCGCTCGAGACGGAGGTGAGCCAGGCAGTCGATGCCTGGCTGCGCTGGCTTCCGCGCTGGGAACCCGCGACCCACCGCGGGCGGGTGGCGCCGTGTCGACGGTGCTTCGGGTCACCAATCCTGTCGGCGGCGGGTCTTGGCTCCGATGTGCCGCACGGTGTGCAGCACGGCCTGTCGACCCGCATCAAGACGATCGTCGACCATGCGGTTGCCGATTACACGGCACAGAACCTCCCGATGCTGCAGGCGGAACTCGATCAGCAGGCTGCCCGTAACCGCGCCCGCAGCTACCGGCCGGCAGAAGGCCTTGAACCCGAGTTCGAGGGTCTGCCGCTGGACCCTGATCCGGTTCCCGGTGCTCCGTTCCTGTTCACGATCTCGGGTCTTGCCGACGAGGCGGACGCCGATGTTCCGGCGCTTCCGCCCCTGAGCCCCGAGGCGAAGGCGGCGCTGCGCCAAGAGGTCGGGCTGGCCGACGACTATGCCAACATGATCGGGCGGGATGTCTGCACGATCCTGCTCCATCATCGACTGCGCATCCAACAGGGAGTCAGCCAGTACGTCGAGCCGCAGATCACGGCGATGCTCGACGATCTCGCCCGGTCGCTGGACGCGCCCTTCGATCCTCGTGACGCCGTCGGGGAGTGATGGCTCTACGGTGACCGGACGCGTCGTCGCGCATGGCTGCGGCCTAGGGTGGATGCCATGACCGACGGCACAGCGATGAATCAGGCGCTGATTCTGTTGATCCCCGTCTCGGTGACGATGATCGCCCTGTACGTCTGGTGCGCCCTCGCACTCGGGGCTGTCTTCGCGAAGTCGGGTGAGCCGCGTTGGAAAGCGTGGGTCCCGTTCCTGAACATCGCAGCGTTGCTCGTTCTGGGAGGCATTCCGGGATGGTGGGTCCTGCTGCTGGTGGTCCCGGGGTTCGGCGCTGTCGCTGTCTGGGTTCTCATGATCGTCGCCGCGCATCGCATCGGACTCTCCTTCGGGTATGGGGGAGGGATGACGGTGCTGGCGGCTCTGCTGCTGCCCGTGTGGGCGACGGTGCTCGGTTTCGGATCAGCGCGCTGGATCGGACGGGAAGGCCGCCGCCGTCGTGGCACGGCAGCCGATGCTGGAGTGTTCGGTGCCTCCGACGCTGGCGGGGGGAGAGCGGCGTCAGCGCCACCGCCTCCACCAGCCCCGCCTGCCGTCTCCCCGTTCGCCCCACCGCCCCTCGAGCCTTCTGCGCCCGTGGAATACGCTGACTCGCGATCGCATGCGGAGGAGTCCCGCGCCGACGACGACGGATGGGACCTGCTCTCCGCGTTCGCCGAGGCCGAGCAGAGTCCGCCGG
>NZ_DBHD01000135.1:0-4013 GCF_002296025.1 Microbacterium sp. UBA837 | reverse complement strand
CCGGCAAGCCGCTGCTCGATGAGGACGGGCGCGAGATCGACCCCGAGAACCCGGCAGCTCCTCTCGATCGGCTCCAGCGCGGTTACACCCCGATCCTGCGATGGACGCTACGGCACTCCTGGGTCACCCTCGGTCTTGCCGTGCTCGTTCTCGTCGGCACCATCGCCGCCGCGCCCCTGATGAAGACGAACTTCCTCGGTGATTCCGGGCAGAACACGTTCACGATGACCCAAGACATCGGTCCGGCGCCGAGTCTCGAAGCCGAATCCGCGGCCGCTGAGCCGGTCGAAGAGGCTCTGCTGGGCATCGAGGGCATCGAGACCGTGCAGGTCTCCATCGGCTCCAGCGGCAATGCGCTGCGCGATGCCTTCACCGGCGGCGGCAGCGGAATCACCTACTCCATCACGACCGAGGAAGGCGTCGACCAGGTAGCCCTTCGTCAGGAAGTACAGGACACCGTCGAGGCGATTCCCGATGTCGGTGAGATCACCGTGGCGGGAGGCAATGGCGGCTTCGGCTCGACCGACATCGAGGTAGACGTCACGGCTCCCGACGCGTCAACGCTGCAAGAGGCGACGGATGCCGTGGTCGCAAGCCTCAGCGACCTCGACGACGTCAGCCAGGTCACCAACAACCTGTCAGCATCCCTGCCCTTCATCTCGGTCCGGGTCGACAGCGACAAGGCAGCGTCGCTCGGCCTGTCGGAAGTCGCTGTGGGCGCGATCGTGTCGAGCACCATGCAACCGCAGAACATCGGCAGCGTTGAGGTCGACGACACCTCGCTGACGGTTTACCTCGCCGCGAACGACCCGCCGACCACGATCGACGAACTGCGCAACCTGCAGGTGTTCACCGCCCAGGGGCCTGTGCCACTGTCGGATGTCGCAGTTGTCGAAGAGGCCCAGGGGCCGACCTCGATCACCACCGAAGGTGGCACGCGCACCGCGACAGTCACGGTCACGCCGGCTACCGACAACCTCTCGCAGGCGACGGCATCCGTCACGGAAGCGATTGACGCGGCTGACCTGCCCTCGGCCGCGCGCGCTAGCCTCGGCGGTGTCGCAACCGACCAGGCTGACGCTTTCAGCCAGCTGGGGCTCGCGCTGCTGGCGGCCATCCTGATCGTGTACGTCGTCATGGTCGCGACCTTCAAATCGCTGCGCCAGCCGCTGCTGCTCCTCATCTCGGTGCCGTTCGCGGCGACCGGAGCGATCCTCCTGCAGATCGTCACCGGCATCCCGCTGGGTGTCGCCTCGCTCATCGGTGTGCTGATGCTCATCGGCATCGTCGTCACGAACGCCATCGTTCTCGTCGATCTCGTCAACCAGTACCGCGAGAAGGGCCTGAGTGCCCACGATGCGACGATCGCCGGTGGTACGCGGCGTCTTCGCCCAATCCTGATGACCGCGCTGGCCACGATCCTCGCGCTCACTCCCATGGGACTCGGGATCACCGGCACGGGCGGATTCATTTCGCAGCCGCTCGCGATCGTCGTCATCGGCGGACTCATCTCGTCCACCGTCCTGACGCTGCTCGTCCTGCCGACGCTCTACAACCTCGTCGAGGGCGCGAAGGAGCGGCGGCAGGCAAAGCGCGCGGCGAGGTCGGGGCAAACGGATGCCGAGGGCGCACTCGCGCTCGCGGGGGTAGCGGGCGCTGCGGGCGGTGCTGGCGCGGGTGGTGCCGAGGACGTGCCGCTGACGCGCCGTGAGCTGCGCGAACGTGAAGCCTTGCGGACCGGCCAGATCCCGATCCAGGCGCCGGCGGAGCCCGACGAGGTGAGCGATGCCGCGACAGGCGCACCTGAGACAGGCGACGTACCGACCTCGGCTGACTCGGATGCCGCGGAGGAGGCCGTCGACGGCGCTGAGCCCGCGTCCGGCGATGCTGACCGCTCAACTACCGACGTCGGCGAGGACGACGTGGATACTGTCGCTCCCGACGCCGGTGAGCCGGAAGCCGTCGAGCCCGAAGCCTCCGAGCCGGAGGCCGCCGACGCGGAGTCTGGCGAGCACGAGACCGACGACAACGTCGCAGCCGATGGGCACACCGCAGAGCCCGAGGCTGCCGCCGACGGTGATGATGCGGCGTCCGCGGATGCCGAGCCAGCGTCGCCGGAGTCAGCCGACAGTTCCGAGCAGACCGACCTCGCCGCCGAGAACACGGACGACGACGAAAACGGTCGTCAGCCCGAGTAGGAGACTCCCCAGCTCACGGTCCAGGTCTCGCCCGGCGCCAGCCAGCGCAGACCTCGACCGGAGTTGAGGGCGTCCGGCACCGCGCTCATCGGTTCGATAGCGACAGCCAACTCGCGGTTCGGGTAGCGGTCGGTCGTGTACACCTGCACGTAGTCGAGCTCCGGGCCCTGCCAGATCGTGACGGTCCGGCCATCCGGCGCGCTGAGACGGTGGCGCAGCATCCCGTCGGCGTCACGAGCGATGTCGGTGTAGCAGGTGTTGAGCGAGACATCCCCGAGGCGGGCGCCGCTGCGCAGGTCGGATGCCGCATCCACCGGCACCTCGTCGATCGGGATCAGCGCGTCATCGAGCACGAGCATCTTCGCGCCCGGCGAGGTGAGCACCAGGTCGGCTGTCGGTACGTCGCCGAGCGTGAAGTACGGGTGGGTGCCGAGGGCTGCCGGTGCGGCATCCGTGCCGACGTTCTCGATGATGTGGGTGACCTCGATGCCGTCGGCAGTGAGCGCGTACGTGACTGTCGTGTCGAGCTGGAACGGGTAGCCGCTCTGGGGAAAGACTGTGGCCGCGAGCGTGAGCCGGTCGCCGGACTGCTCGGCCACCGTGTACGGCATGAAGCGCAGCAGCCCGTGCGATGCGCCCCCGACCGACGGGTCGGTGATCCACAGCTGGTAGGTGGTGCCGTTGTGGCTCCACTTGCCATCGCGGACGCGGTTCGGCCACGGCACGAGCACGGTTCCGGATGCCGCGGGCGCCGGCATCCCCTGCGGGTACGGTGCGATGAGGTCCACGCCATCGACGGTGAGCCCGCGGATCGTCGCACCCACCTGGGTGAGGTGCGCGGTCACGCGACCGTCGGCACTCGAGAGGTGGAACTGCTCCCCGGTGGGGTCGTGGCGGATGTCGGGCATGGGTCCTCCTCGGCGGGCGTCGTGCCCATGCTAAAGGCCGTGGGTGATGCATCCGACCTTGCCTGCCGTGGTTGCCGCGGCGCGGGGGTTTCCCAGGGTGAGCCTGTACGCTGGATAGGTCGGCTCTGGACATTGCCATGTATGGCGAGTGGGTTTGTGAGTCCTTGGGGCCGATGGTGAGCGCCGATCGGCGTGCATGACCATCACATGAATGGCCCCCGGCCAAGAGAGTCCGGGCCTGTCGAGCGCGTCTCGACTGCTGTTCTCGTGCGAGAGAACCCAGGAAGAACACACCCATGCCCAAGAGCAAGAAGCCGGCCGGCGGCCGCGCAGCCAAGAACTTCGAACCGCGCTACGGCGAGAAGACCGCGTATCAGGACCGCAAGCGTCGCCCTGGCACGTCGTCGGCCGGAAAACCCGGCAGCAAGAGCCCCAGCCACCGCGGCTACCGCCCCGAGACTGCAGAGTCGGACGCGGCGCCCAAGCGTCGCTGGACCGCGCAGGAGCGCGCAGGTCGCGATGAGGCCCGCGCCATCCGTACCCACGCCCGGGACGATCGTCCGCGCCGCGATGACCGCCCCGCACGCGATGAGCGCCAGCGCTCCGGTGGCTATGGCCGCAGTTCGCGCGATGACCGGCCGCGTCGGGACGACCGTCCGTCGTACGGTGACCGTCCGCGTCGGGATGACCGCCCCTCGTATGGGGATCGCCCGCGTCGGGATGACAGCCCGTCCTACGGTGACCGTCCGCGTCGGGATGACCGCACCGGCTACTCGGATCGTCCCCGTCGTGACGACCGCCCCGCCTACGGCGACCGTCCGCAGCGTGAGGGTCAGGATCGTTACTCGGAGCGTCCGCGTCGGGATGACCGTGCGCAGCAGGACCGCTACTCCGATCGTCCGCGTCG